>JAYVYS010000094.1:0-2799 GCA_043784005.1 Isosphaeraceae bacterium | reverse complement strand
ACGGTGACATGAATCTCGGGCGCGGACTGTTTCGACTCCATCATCCGTTTGGCGATCGTTTTCCGCATCGGCGTGTGCGGGATGCGTAACGGAGTGCCTGAAGGGATCTTGATCGCGGGGCGGCTTGGTGGGGGAGTGGGCGTACTCGAACTTGAGCCCGCCACAGTCGCCTTGGAATCGGGTTGGTCCGCGAACGCCTCGACGTCTCGACGGATTACCCGTCCGCCGGGGCCGCTTCCGTGAACCGAAGCGAGGTCGACGTTGGCCGCCGCCGCGACTTTTCGCGCGAGCGGACTGGACTTCACACGACCGCCAACGGCGATCGGCTCCCCATTCTCCGACGCACCATGAGCTGCTTGTCCGGATACCGGGACAGAGGCTTCCGAAGCCTGCGGTTTGTCGACGCTCTTCGCGGAAACGGCGGCACCTTTGCCGAGCTTCGCCGCGACTTCTTTCGGGTCTTCGCCCTTTCCGGCGAGAACCAGAACGCGCTGGCCGAGGTTGATGTCGTCGCCTTCGTTGACGTCAAGAATCGCCACGATTCCGTCGTCGAACGATTCCATCGGCATCACGGCTTTGTCGGTCTGGATCTCGGCGAGCGTATCCCCTTCCTTGACCTTATCGCCGACCTTGACCAGCCAACGAACCATTTGCCCGCTCTCCATCGTCGGGCTCAGCTTGGCCAAATTCACTTCGATCGGCACGACACTATCTCCTCAGAGGACCGCCAAGGCTTCAAAGCTTGGGCTGGAGTCGATAGAAAAAGACGCGACCGGCGCGCGAGTCTCGCAAAGGCCGGCCGGGTAGATGTCTCTGGATTATTGTCCGCGATACAGAACATCTTTAACCTGCGCGATGACCCGTTCGACGCTCGGCACCGTCAGTGCTTCAAGCGACTTATTGTACGGGATCGGTGAATCCTTGGCGGTCACGCGGCGAATCGGCGCATCGAGTTCGTCAAAGACCTTGTTGTAGATCCGATCGGCGATACTCGCACCAACACCACAATACGGCCAATCTTCCTCGACGATCACGGCCCTGTGGGTCTTTACCACCGACGTGAGAATGGTCTCCAGGTCAAGTGGTCGAATGGAGCGGATGTCGACCACTTCGACGGAGATTCCCTCTTCGGCGAGCTTCTCAGCGGCTTTCAAGCTCGTGATCACCGAGCGAGAGTAGGAAATGATGGTGACGTCGTCACCGGCTCGCGCGATGGTGGCCTTGCCGATCGGCACGAGGAAGTCGGGATCATCGGAAACCTCGGCCTTATCACCGAGCAAATTCTCGTGTTCGATGAAGATGACGGGATCATCGCTTCGGATTGCCGCCTTGAGCATCCCCTTGGCGTCGGCAGGCGTCGCGGGTGTCAACACCACGAGCCCGGGGAAGTGCGCAAAGATCGCTTCGGGACGGTGCGAGTGAGTCGCCCCGAGGCAACCGGCGATCCCCGAATTCCCTCGGAAGACAATCGGAACGGCGAACTGGCCGCCGCTCATATAACGCATATTCGCGGCGTTATTGACGATCTGATCGAACGCGACCCAGCTAAAGCTGAAGGTCATGAACTCGACGATCGGCCGGAGCCCGACCATCGCCGCGCCGATTCCGATTCCGCTGAAACCGTTTTCGGAGATCGGCGTGTCGATTACCCGACGCGGGCCGAACTGATCGAGCATCCCCTGGCTGACCTTGTAGGCACCGTTGTATTCGGCCACCTCTTCACCCATGAGGAATACGCGATCGTCGCGTTCCATTTCTTCGGTCATCGCCTGACGGAGAGCCTCGCGGTACTGCAAGACTGGCATCGGTCAATCACTCCTGCGGAATGTACGGGGCCACCGTGATATCTTCGTAGAGGGCTTCGGGGGCGGGTTCGGGAGAGTTTTCCGCCCACTCGATCGCCTCGTTGATTTCAATCTTGACCTTCTCGTGAAGCTCGTCGATGGCGGCTTCGTCGATCCAGCCTCGCTCTTTCAAGATGGTCTCGTAGAGCACGATCGGATCGCGTTCTTCTGCCTTCTTGGCTTCTTCCTTGGTGCGGTATTTCATCGGGTCGCTCATCGAGTGACCGCGGAAGCGAAAGGTTTTCGCTTCGAGAAAGGTCGGCCCTTCGCCGCCACGGGCGCGGG
This sequence comes from Isosphaeraceae bacterium, assembly GCA_043784005.1. Taxonomy (GTDB): domain Bacteria; phylum Planctomycetota; class Planctomycetia; order Isosphaerales; family Isosphaeraceae; genus JAYUFP01. Next base: position 670 of record JAYVYS010000094.1, on the reverse strand, counting down.
CGATCGCCTCGCGAGTCACTCGGGCCATTTCCTCAATGTCGTTGCCGTCGACGAGAATCCCCGGCATCCCGTAGGCCGGACCGCCGCGAAGGGTCAATTCCGTGGTCCAACTGTGTCGGTGGAGCTGCGTTCCCATCGACATCATGTTGTTTTCAACGACATAAATCACCGGCAGTTTCCAGAGCGATGCGATATTGAACGTTTCGTGGAGTGAGCCCTGGTCCATCGCCCCATCGCCAAAGTAGCAGATGCAAACTTGGTCGCCGCCCTTGTACTTTGAGGCGAATGCGATCCCCGCCGCGAGAGGGATGTGGCTGCCGACGATCGCATGTCCTCCCATGAACCCCTTTTCGGCATCGAAGAAGTGCATCGAGCCGCCCTTCCCCTTTGAGCAGCCTCCGGCTTTGCCGAACATTTCAGCCATTCCGGCCCTGGGTTCCATGCCTCGGGCGATGGCGTGGCCATGATCGCGGTAAGCGGTGATGACGAAGTCGTCTTCCCGTAAGACTCCGATCGAACCCACCGCCACGGATTCTTGTCCGGAGTAGAGGTGGCAGAAACCGCCGATCTTCTGGTTCACGTAAAGCATCGCTGAGCGTTCTTCGAACCGGCGGATCAGCAACATCTGCCGCAGCCAGCCGATCGCCTGATTTCGCGTGACAATCGGCTT
>JAYVYS010000093.1:0-3767 GCA_043784005.1 Isosphaeraceae bacterium | reverse complement strand
CCCACGCCGCAAGGGTTTCAGACCGGCAAGGGGGCGGCTTACGTCACTCCCCTGCGCGACAAGACGCACGGGCGAATCTACCGGGTGGTTTACAACGGCAAAGACGCCAAGGAATCGAAACCCCTTGTGCTCGACCCGAAAGATGCGAAGGGACTGGTCGCCGCGCTCAAGAGCGACAACATGGCCTGGCGGATGCACGCTCAACGACTGCTCGTTGAACGTGGGCAGTTCGATGTCGTGCCTCAACTGACCGCCATGGTCGAGGATCATTCCGTCGACGAGATCGGTCTCAACCCCGGCGCGATCCACGCGATGTGGACCCTCGCGGGTCTTGGCGTTTTTGATGATCGCGCGGTGGGCAAATTGGATCAGGAAACGCACCTGAAAGCGTCGAGCGCATTGTCAAAGGCGGCGGAATCACATCCCTCGTCGGGGGTCCGACGAAACGCATTCCAGGTGTTACCGAAGGATAAACTGAGTGGCGACCTTCAACTCCTCTCCTCAATGACGCTCGACGCCGACCCTCAGGTAAACCTCGCGAGGTTCCTCTATCTCTCGGAATTTCCGACGAACGATTCGATTGGCCGGTATCTCTCGATGCAGGTGCTAGGCGGCCGGATCAGCCGTGACCGCTGGCTCACCGACGCCGTGACGGTCGCCGCCGCCAAGCACTCGCTTCCCTTCTTGAAGGCGGTGGGAGTCTCCAAGCTCGCCGCCGGAAGCGCTTCCGCCATTAACCCGTCGATCGTCCCGTTGATCTCCCGCGTGGCCGAGCACTATGCGCGCGGCGGCCCGGCCGACTCGGTCGGCTCGGTCCTGGCATCCTTCGGGGACGCGCAAGGACCCCTCGCCGACGCGATCGTCAATGGCCTTGTCCGAGGCTGGCCGAAGGAGAAGCCCGCGAAGCTCACCGAAGACGACGAAAAGGTGTTGTTCGCACTCCTGCCAAAACTCTCCACAGGTGCGCGCGGATCGCTCGTGAGTCTCGCGTCACGCTGGGGAAGCAAGGGACTGGAGAGGTATTCCGCCGAGATCTCCGCGTCGCTCATGGCGACCGTTCAGGACGCCACGAAGACGGATTCCGCGCGTGCCTCGGCGGCCAGACAACTCGTCGACTTTCGACGGAGTGACGCGGCGACCGCCAAGTCGCTTCTGGAAATGATCACGCCGAGGACGTCCCCCGAGTTCGCCTCAGGCCTGATGGCGGCGGTCGCGCAGACCGACTCGGCCGAATTCGGCCCCCATCTCGTCGATGGCCTTCGCACTCTTACTCCCGCCGTACGCGCCGAGGCGATCCGAGCGTTGATCGGCCGCGCCGATTGGGCGATGGCATTCATGAACGGAGTCGAGGCGGGCAAGGTCCGCCTCGAAGACTTGTCGCTCGACCAAAAACAGGCGCTCTCGGTCCATCCCAACCGCACGATCGCCAGTCGAGCCAAGGCGCTTCTCGCGAAAGGCGGAGGATTACCCGATGCCGACCGACAAAAAGTCATCGACGCTCTCTCGCCGATCGTTTTGAAGAGTGGAGACGCCGCGAAGGGGAAAATCCTTTTCACCCAGCAGTGCGCCAAGTGCCATCGCCATGGCGGCGAGGGAGGCAGGGTCGGACCCGATCTCACCGGCATGGCGGCACATCCCAAGACCGAGCTTCTCATGAACATCCTCGACCCGAGCCGAAGCGTCGAGGGGAACTTTGTCTCTTACACGGTTGCGACATCCGACGGCCGCACCTTCAACGGCCTTCTCGCTTCGGAGAGTAAGACCGCTATCGAGTTGCTCGATACCGAGGGTAAATCGATCAAACTGCTTCGCGACGAGATTGACGAGCTTCTCGCTTCGAAGAAATCCCTCATGCCCGATGGCTTCGAAAAACAGATCCCCCCGGAGGGCATGGCCGACTTGCTGGAGTTCCTCACCCAGCGCGGCAAGTTCATGCCCTTGGACCTTCGCAAAGTGGCGACAGTGACGAGCACGAAAGGAATGTTCTTTGACAAGGAATCGAGCATCGAACGCATGGACTTCCGCGACTGGTCGCCGAAGACCTTCGAGGGTGTGCCGTTCGTCCTGGTCGATCCCGAGGGAGACAAGGTCCTGAACGTCGTCCTGCTCCACAGCCCCAACGGTCAGACCCCGCCGAAGATGCCCCGGTCGGTGAGCATGCCCTGCAACGCACCCGCGAAAGCCATCCATCTCCTGAGCGGGGTGAGTGGCTGGGGAGCGACCGGCGCTGAAAGTGACCCGACGGTGTCGATGATCGTCCGCCTCCACTACGCGGATGGCTCGGTGGAAGATCATCCCCTTCGAAACGGCGTCGAGTTTGCCGACTACATTCGTCGCGTGGATGTGCCCGGCTCCAAATTCGCTTTTCCCCTTCTCGGTAAGCAAATCCGTTACCTCGCCGTCCAGCCGAAACGCAAAGATGCCATCGAAAGCATCGAGTTGGTCAAAGGACGCGACGACACCGCGCCCATCGTGATGGCGGTCACCGTGGAGTTGCCTTGATCGCTGAGATCCGCCATTCCCAGGTTGAAAATCGGCGAGTCTTGAAAACGGGTTCGATGGGATCCGCCTGTGTCTTTCCCGATCTCGGACTAAACCCGGAGGCAGAGTGGGCCCGAGGGTGTTTCCTTCGGGGAGGGCCGATAAAAAAGCCCGATCAAAGAGGCGAAATTCGGGACCTTCGTTTCAAGTTACTGTTTTTCAACTCGAATCTCGTCTCTCGAATCGTGTCTGTTCCCCAGGAGTGGTGAGACGAAAACGCCCCTGACCGCGAGCCTCCTGGCTCTTGACTTCGGGACGTGCCTCGATACGATAGGGGTCCCGCTGCCGGAGTGGCGGAATTGGCAGACGCGCTAGCTTGAGGGGCTAGTGAGCTAACCATGCTCGTGCAGGTTCAAGTCCTGTCTCCGGCACTACTTACGATGAATCGACTCGAAACCCATTCTGCCAGGTTGAAACAAACCTGAAACAGAATGGGTTTCGCATTGGCCTAGGATAGGGACGTGGTACTCCGCATTCCTAGTTCTGGAGTTGTCGATGGCGTCTCAACAGTTCGACCTGAAGACCGGGAAAGCCCGAGTCTTCTTTCGCTACGACGGTCGTCAATGCAATCGAACGGTCAAGTTCAAGTCCGCTCGTGCGGCAGATGCACTTTGCGAAACGATCGACCAGACCATCGCCGATTTGGAGCGTGGCAGGCTCACGTTGCCCTTAGACGCTGACCCCGTAACATTCATCATCTCGGGGGCGGGACGGTAGTCCAGAGCACGGCACACGTGGCGGCACCCAAACCTCTCTCCTTGTCCGACGTGTTCGAGCGATACCGAGAGGACGCACCGCCCCACTTGGAACAGACGACTCGACGGATGCAAGAGATTCACTTCCGCCGCTTGCTCGAAGTGTTCCCGTCCAAGGCGGTTGAGTCGTTTGATAGGACGACCGCTCAAGACTATGTTTCACGCCGCTCGAAACAACTCTATCGAAGAGAGGAAAAGGGGACGGAGAGAGAGAGGAAAAGGGGACGGAGAGAGGAAAAGGGGACGGAGCGAATTAGTGGGGAGAGGAAAAGGGGACGGAGCGAATTAGTGTCCATGTTGTGTCTAACAGTTAGTGAGAGTGACACTTATAACTTATTCTGAGTGAAAGCAGGTGTAATTCCCTCCGTCCCCTTTTTTTTCCGCCGCGGCGATGTCTTGCCGAAGTCGCTTGAGAATGGTATCGATCGAGTGATGCATCGAGGTGCCTCCTTGCATGATGGGGTCGTCAAG
>JAYVYS010000092.1:0-9460 GCA_043784005.1 Isosphaeraceae bacterium | reverse complement strand
CGCTGTTTCAAGGCATCGGCCAGTCCGTCGTTGGCGTTCACGTTGGCGGCCTCGCCTTGGGTCTCGGATTGTTCGGTATTCATCATTCCGGGCTCACGGCCGTATGGAAAAGGGGTGAGGCTCGCTCTCGAAGGGCGGTCCTAACCGGGTCGGTGCTGGTCAGTTTGGACAACTTGGCATCGGTTTGCAGCGTCAGGAATCTTTTTCACTGATGGCGTCGTCTTCCTCGGTGAAATAATCACGAAGCTTCTCGAAGAAACTTTTTCGTCGAGGGCTGACGTCGTCGTGCTCGATCTGAGCGAGTTCGCGAAGCAATTCTTCCTGTCGGGCGGAGAGCCGTTTGGGGGTCTCGACCACCACCTCGACGAGTTCGTCGCCACGACCTCTACCGCTGATGTCGGGCATTCCTCTGCTCTTGAGTCTTAAGATGTCTCCACTTTGCGTCCCGGGCGGAACCGTCATCCGATCCGGGCCATCAAGCGTGGGCACCTCGATCTCAGCGCCGAGGGCGGCTTGTGGAAAGCTGATGGGAACCTGACAGACCAGATCATTGCGATTTCGCTCGAAGAACGGATGCTTGCGAACCAGAATTTGAATTCGCAGATTTCCGCGCGGTGCGCTCGGGTCGCCCGGTTCGCCTTGCCCGCGAAGCTGCAACCACATTCCGCTCTCGACACCCGGCGGAACATCGACCTTGAGGTGGGCCGTCTGAGTCACGCGGCCCGATCCTCGGCATCCTGGACAAGGATCGGTGACCCGGACCCCTTCACCCCCGCAAGCGGGGCACGTTGTGGCAACTTGAAAGAATCCTCGCGAAGTGACGACCTGGCCTTGGCCTCCACAGTAATTGCAGGTGGTGGCGATGGTCCCCTTTCGGGCACCGCTGCCTTTGCAATCGTTGCAATGTTCCTGACGGGTGAGGTCGATCGTCTTACTGACCCCGCGCGCGGCTTCGACGAGCTCGATTTCGAGCTTGTAAAGTAGGTCTTGACCCGGCCGAGGCCCACGACGGCGTTGTCCGAAGAGGTCACCGAAGAGGCCGCCTCCGAAGACATCTCCAAACGCCGACATGATATCTTCGGCCGATCGGAAGTCTTGAACGCCCGCCCCTTCGAGGCCGGCATGGCCGTAGCGATCGTAGCGCTGACGTTTGGTCTGGTCGGAGAGAACTTCGTAAGCCTCAGCCCCCTCTTTAAATCGCTTCTCCGCTTCGGGGTCGCCCGGATTTTTATCGGGGTGATTCTTGAGCGCGAGTTGCCGGTAGGCCTTCTTGATATCGTCGTTGGTGGCGTCGCGTTTCACCGCGAGAACGTCGTAATAATCGCGCTTCGTAGTGGCCATCGGCATGGCGTCTCTGTCTTGAATGAATTTCGTTGCGGCGTCCTGGCCCTTATCATCATAGCATTCACGAAGCCATACGGACACCGAAGGTTCGTTGCGATCTCGACCGTCCGACTCACCAAGGAACGGGTCCGGGAGTCAATCGTCGACTGCCACGAACACCCGACCGACCGACTTGAGGAAGTTCAAGTCTCCGGATTCGACACGCCTCGCAACCTGGTCCAGCCACCGAACTGTTTTGGGCTCAAGGCAAGGGTCGTCAAGGGACTTTTCCGGATGGAGAACCTCAATCTCGACTTGAACGGCGTATCGCCCGCGTTGGACCCAGCGACTTCTTCGCTCTCTTCTTTCAATCATGGGATAAAGCTCGGGAAGGCGTCGGTCACGAGCTGGAGCAAATTTTCTTTTGGTCGTTCGAAGTACAAGCCCCTGGATAATCGACGGGGAAGGTACTTCCCCGTCGACATTAAATTTTGAAGTAAGGACATGTCGTGGGATGAATCGCGACCCAACTCACGGATCTGCATTCGTTCATTCTTCGTTGTCAACTCGCTCGCGGATAATCTCGGCCGCCAAAAACCTCACGTCGCCAGTACCATGTAGCGCGTGACGCTCCTTAGTGTAGTCACCGTGGCCAGTCTCGAACTGCTGAAGAAAACGGACCATTCCAACCGGGCCAAGCGCCTGCACGAGCGCGTCAATCTCCGCAGTTCGGAGGTCTGCAAGACTCAATGTCTTAGTGTTCATCGGAAGTCATCTCAGAAAGCCAAATCAAAGGATTCGCGACCTTTACTCGAAGTTGGCCGCCGACCCTCGAAGCGAGCTTGACGAGGTTATCGTCCGTACTCAAAAAAAACTCGGCGACCCGAGCTTCCGTGCAAGCTAAGTGGCGCGCGTCAAAATAACCAAAGCCCATTTCCTGAATAACTACGCCCCGTTCTGTCTCCCCGGAACTCAATTTTACAAGACGAGATGCTGTGTTGGCCAGTGCATGCACTTTTTTACGACGATCAAGGTCGGTCGTTCGGCCAATTTCGTGATGTACCACATCGCTCGAGACTACCTCTAGAAAGCCATTTGCGACCCGCCCCAAGATCAACAAGACGGCTTCAGACTCTAATCGAATTCGATCCTGCGACTGATCATCAAAGGGACGTTTAAAAAACAAACATCGAGGTACACCCTACGTGTCATAGATTTCTCCTAATAAATTCTACTTATTCAATCATAGCCGGAAAGAGCTAGACGCTCCCAGATTCTCTCATATTCACTTAATCAGAAAACAATAGGCAAAGAAAACAAAAATGCCGCCCCGGGCTCCTCCCGAGACGGCAATTTTTAAGCAGTCCGAAGCTTATCGCACAGCGCCTTCGGTCCGCGCCCCGGCTTCTTTCTCATCTTCTTTGACGTTGGTGATCATCACCTCGGTCGTCAGCATCAGGCCGGCGATCGAGGCGGCGTTCTGCAATGCGGAACGGGTCACCTTGGTGGGGTCGACGATTCCCGCCGCGAACATATCGACGTATTCGCCGGTGTTCGCGTTGAAACCGTGTGAGCCGCCCAGAGCTTTGACTTCCTCCGCCACAACGCCGCCATCGTGGCCGGAATTGCTCGCGATGTGACGCACGGGCTCTTCCAGGCTTCGCAACACGATCGCCGCGCCCAGTTTTTCGTCACCCGTCAGGGTTTCGATTAGCGTCTGGACCGCGGGGATCACTCGCAGCAGCGCTGTGCCGCCGCCCGGGACAATTCCCTCTTCGGCCGCGGCGCGGGTGGCGTGAAGCGCGTCTTCCACGCGGGCCTTGGTTTCTTTCATCTCGGCTTCAGTCGCCGCGCCGACGTTGATCAAGGCCACGCCCCCGGAGAGCTTCGCGAGCCGCTCCTGGAACTTCTCCTTGTCGTACTCGCTTTCCGTCTCCTCGATCTGGCGGCGAAGCTGGTCGATCCGCTTCTGGATGTCGGTCTTCTTGCCGGCCCCTTGGATCAACGTCGTGCTGTCTTTGTTGATCTTGATCTGCTTGGCGGTGCCCATCTGGCTGAGCTGAAGATTTTCCAGCTTCAAGCCCAGGTCCTCGCTGATCACCGTTCCGCCCGTCAAGATGGCCATATCGCCGAGCATCGCCTTACGACGGTCGCCGAAGCCGGGAGCCTTGACAGCGCAGATGTTCAGTACGCCGCGCAACTTGTTCACAACCAGGGTCGCCAGGGCTTCACCCTCGACGTCCTCGGCGATGATCAAGAGCGGCTTGCCCGTCTGGGCGACCTTTTCAAGAAGCGGGATCATCTCGCGAAGACTGCTGATCTTCTTCTCGTGAAGAAGGATCAACGCATCTTCAAATATCACTTCCATCGTCGTCGGGCTGGTGACGAAGTAAGGGCTGAGGTATCCCTTGTCGAACTGCATGCCTTCGACGAATTCGAGCGAGGTGACCGCTGTCTTGCCTTCCTCGACCGTGATCACACCGTCTCGTCCAACGCGTTCGACGGCATCGGCGAGCATGTTGCCGATGGTCGGATCGTTGTTGGCCGAGATGGTGCCGACCTGGGCGATCTCTTCCTTCTTCGAAACCGGCCTGCTGAGCTTGGTGGCAAGTTCGGTGACAGCGGTTTCGACGGCTTTTTCAATCCCACGACGAAGCGCGGTCGGGTTGGCACCCGCGGTCACATTCTTGAGCCCCTCGCGATAGATCGCGCGGGACAGGATGGTGGCGGTCGTCGTGCCGTCGCCCGCCACGTCGGAGGTCTTTGACGCGACCACGTTGACGAGCTTCGCGCCCATGTTCTCGAAGGGATCGGGCAACTCGATCTCCTTGGAGACCGTGACCCCGTCCTTCGTGACGGTCGGACCGCCGAATGACTTGCTGAGAATCACATTCCGCCCGGTCGGGCCGAGCGTGGTGCCCACGGCATGGGCGAGGACGTCAACGCCTTCAAACATCTTGCGGCGGGCGGCGTCAGAAAAGAGCAGTTGCTTGGCCACGGTCTATGGGTCCTTTATCCGAGGTTGAGGGGCGGGCGTGCCTCGAGGCCGGGAAAATTCCCTGCCGGGCGCGGCCCGCCCTTCGGTCTCAGCTCATCTTCAATTACTTCAGAATCTTCGCCAGGATGTCGGTTTCGCGAAGGATCTTGATTTCCTCGCCGTCCACCTTGATCTCAGTGCCCGAATACTTGCCGAAGAGAACTTCGTCTCCCTCGACAACGCCGATGGCGGCACGCTCACCGGAGTCGAGCATCTTGCCGGGTCCGACCGCCAGAACGCGGCCACGCTGCGGCTTTTCCTTCGCCGTGTCCGGCAGGACGATCCCGCCGGCCGTCTTCTCTTCGGCTTCGATCTGCTGGATCACGACGCGGTCGTCAAGCGGGCGAATCTTGTTGGCCATGGTCTCTTTGTCCTTCGATCGTTCAAAGCCAGCCCGAATTCTCGCGGGCTGGAAGAGGATTGGAATTCGTATCGTTCTGAACGTGTCTTCCTACGGGGAGAGATGGCGGATGCTGAATGACGGATGCGGCAGACAGGATGACAAAAGTCGAATCAATATCCTTTCGTCATTCGTCGTCTCGCATCCGTCAATTCATTTCACATCATCCCCATGCCACCCATACCGCCCATGCCGCCGCCCATTCCTCCCATACCGCCCATGCCGCCGCCATGATCATCATGACCACCGCCAGCGTCTTTCTTCTTGGGAGGCTCGCAGATAATCGCTTCGGTGGTCAGGAGCAGGCCCGACACCGACGCGGCGTTCTGGAGGGCCGATCGGGTCACCTTGGCGGGGTCGACAATTCCGGCGGCGAGCATGTCGACCCAGGTGCCTGCCTCGGCGTTGTATCCGAAGTTGGCATCGGTCGACTTTTGGATCTTGCTGACGACCACCGCGCCATCGATTCCGGCGTTCTCGGCAATCGAACGCGCGGGGGTTTCGAGAGCCTTGCGGATAATGTTGACGCCCATGGCCTCGTCGCCGGTCAGCTTCAGGCTGTCGAGTGCCTTGGCCGCGCGGATCAGGGCCGTTCCACCGCCGGGGACCACGCCTTCCTCGATCGCGGCGCGGGTCGCGTGAAGGGCGTCTTCAACGAGCGCCTTCCGTTCTTTCATCTCGGTTTCGGTCGCGGCACCGACGTTGATCTGGGCAACGCCGCCGGCAAGTTTGGCGAGGCGCTCCTGGAGCTTCTCGCGATCGTACTCGCTGTCGGTCTGAGTGATTTCCTTACGGATCATCTCGGTCCGACCCTTGATCTCTTCGGACTTGCCACCGCCCTCAATGACCGTCGTGTTTTCGCTGCTGATCGTGATCTTTTTGGCATGTCCGAGGTCGGTGAGCTGAACGCTGTCGAGCTCAATGCCCAGGTCTTTGAAGATCGCCTTGCCACCGGTCAAGACGGCGATGTCGCCCATCATGGCCTTACGGCGGTCACCGTAGCCGGGGGCTTTCACGGCGGCAACCTTGAGGATGCCGCGAAGCTTGTTCACGACGAGGGTCGCGAGTGCTTCGCCCTCAATGTCTTCGGCGATGATGAAGAGGGGTTTGTTGGCCCGAGCGATCTGCTCGAGCACCGGGATCAGCTTCGTGGGGCTGCTGATCTTCTCTTCATAGATCAGGATGTAGGGGTCTTCGAGAACGACCTCCATCCGGTCCTGGTCGGTCACGAAGTGCGGGCTGAGGTAACCGCGATCGAATTGCATGCCCTCGACCACGTCGACCGTGGTCTCAAAGCCTTTGCCTTCCTCGACCGTGATCACGCCATCGGTGCCGACTTTCTCAAAGGCGTCGGCAAGCTTTTCGCCGATCGCTTTGTCGTTGTTGGCAGCGATCGCGGCGACTTCGGCGATCTCTTTTTTACCGGAAACCTTCTTCGCCTGACTCTTGATATGCTCGACAACCACCTCGACGCTCTTTTCGATCCCCCGCTTGAGGGCCATCGGATCAGCGCCCGCGGCGAGAGCCTTGAGGCCTTCTTTGAAAATCGCCTCGGCAAGCACCGTCGCGGTGGTGGTGCCGTCTCCGGCGGCGTCCGAGGTCTTCGAGGCCGCTTCCTTGACGAGCTGGGCACCCATGTTCTCGTAAGGGTCGGTCAGCTCGATCTCCTCGGCCACGGTCACCCCGTCTTTGGTGACGGTGGGACTTCCCCAACCTTTATCGATCACGGCGTTTCGACCGCGCGGCCCAAGGGTACTCCGCACGGCCCGCGCCAGCTTGGAGACGCCGCTCGCCAGCTTCTGGCGGGCCTCCTCATCGTAGGCCATCATCTTCGCCACGTTGGATTCTCCTTCGACACGTATCAGTCGTCGCCGCCTCATGCCGAATCGCCAAGAGACGGCGTGGGAGTGTCGACTCGCTCGACAGCCCCCCATCATGATTTCGCTATCAACGGAAGCAAGTCGTGTACCGGATGCTTTTCAATTTCGTTAGTGCTTGAAAATAATGGACTTGTGAAATACACGAACGGACCTGGGTCTCCGTGAGTCTGCCGTTTTGGCAGGTCGAGAAGTGCTTCTGACATTCATGAAGCACGACGCCACGATCGGCGCTCGTCGATCATCGGTCGGAAAATTCACAGCCTCAACGGGCAGGACCGACGCCGTTCCGGTCGCCTCGACGTGTTATTCTAACGTCCCGACCCTTTCCCTTCGGGCCTCGCTCTCACCGAGCCGCTGATGCATTCCAATCTTCCTCAAACAACGCCGTTTTCGGGGCCGACAGCGACCGTCGGCAGGCTTGAAGACTTGCTTTTGCCGGGGCCGTTCGCGACGGTGTCCGCGATCCTCATGGTCTTCGCGTTCTGGGGGTGGGGCCAATGGATCGCGGGGCGATTGCTCGGAAAGCAACGGGCCTCCGTACTGGAGGAATCGGCGGGATCGACGCTTGCCGTCGCATTGACCGCGGCCTTCACTCATGGGCTCGGGCTCGCGGGTTTCGTCCACATCCCGACACTTCGGGCTTTCGGGATCGTTCTCATGGCGACGGGATGCGTGATCGCGGGCCGGTCGTGGCGCGGACAATGGGGGGCATTGAGACGTGCCATCGCCTCGGCATGGCGACATGGCGACCAGATTGAGCGCGCGGCGACGGTCTGTTCAATGGCGATCGTGGTCGCGTTGGGGCTCGCGGCACTCGGGCCGCCCACCGAGGCGGACACATTGCATTATCACCTGGGCGTTCCGCTCCAATGGCTTCGAGCCGGTTCGATCGACCCCATGCCCTACTGGCTCCATTCGCGTTTGACAGGGCTTGGCGAGGCCCTCATTCTCTTAGGACTCGTTCTTGGGACCGATAACCTGAGCGGTGTCTTGAACTGGGCAGGGCTGCTTATCGCGATCGCGGCGGTCGGCAGTTGCGTCCGACGACCTTCCGACCGTCCATTCGCAGTGCTCTTGGTGACTTCTGTCCCGGTCCTGACCTATCTGGTCACGACCGAAAAGCCGCAGCTTTTTCCAGCCGCCGCGATCCTCTCGGCGGTCGGCATGCTGAGACGTCGCCGCCACGCGCTTTCGGCGGGCATCTTGTGGCTCGCATTCGCGGCGATCGCCTTCGCAATCTCATGTAAACACTCTTTTTTATTCTCGGGTCTGATCGCCGCGTCCATCGGATTGAATGAAGCGAGACGACAGCGCCGCCTGACACTTGCGCTCATGCTGCTGACCCTGACCTTCCTCATCTTCCCAGGGCCGGTGTTCGTTCGAAATTTGATCTTCTACGGTGATCCGATCTCGCCGATGCTCGAAAAATGGCGGCCGAATTCCGATCCCGTGGTGGTGACATTCGCCTGGTATCTTAAAAATTTCGGACTCCGCCATAACACGACAAATCTGGTTCAACTCCCTTTTCGTCTTGTTTTCCCCACGGAATTGAGCCGCCTTAATGGAGCCCTTGGCTTGGGCGTGCTCGCCATTTTGCTAGCGAGAGGAGCACGAAGACCCGACAGGACCATGCTCTGGGCATCGGTCGGGCTCACCTTCGTGATCTTCGTTCTGGGGCAATGGAGTGCGCGATTCTTTCTCGAACCCTATTTATGGATGATCGTCGCGCTCGCTCGCGAAAACCGACGACCTTTGGCAAGGATTCTAACGGCGGTCGTCATCTTTCAGGGATTGCTCACGCTCGGCATGGCGCTGCAAGGCGTTGTCAGCCTGACTCCCGGGTTACTCAACGCGCGGACCCGAGAGCGGATCATGGTCGAACGCGCCGCGGATTATCAATTGGATCGCTGGCTCGATGAGGTCCTTCCCCCCGATGCCGTCGTCACGGGGATGCACCCGAATCACACACATTTGCCGAGACGTTTCATCGCCACTGATTATTTTAACGCCTTGGAGATCGCTCACTTGACCGAGGCCGAAAAACGGGCTCGCATTGTCGAGCTTCTCGATCACTTCGGGGTGAACGCCATCGTCACCTACTCGACCGATCCTGTTTTTCCCTTCAAACGACTCATCGGCGCCTCAACACCCACTCTTGGTATCCTTTTGATGGATTGGCGAGCGATCCGGAATCCATTCGTCAAAAAAACACCGGTTATCGTCACTGTCGTGCGCTACGTTGCCGCTCGAAACCCGCATCCCTGAATGATCCCACGACGAGAGGCCTGAGGGCGTTCCTTTCCCCGACCCCTCGGCATCGAACGTATTGCTCCGTTGACCGCTCTCGAATCAAGTTTTCGCTTGAAATCGCGTCCATCCGCGGATGAGTTTCGTTTTGGCCCGCCCGGACTTTGAAACGGTCCCGAGATCTGGCCGCGTTGACTTCACTCCCTTGGCTGCCTAGCATAATTCTTGAAGATGAAACCGAACGAACGACCCGGAGAACGCAACGATGGCGATGGAGCGGCCCCGGACGCTGGGCGATTTGAAGGCGAGTGGTTACCGGATGGAGTCGGTCAAGGACGAAATGAGGCGAAACCTCGTCGCCAAGATCAAGAAAAACGAACCCCTGTTTCCCGACATCCTTGGCTACGAAGAAACCGTCGTTCCCCAGATTCAAAACGCGATCCTTTCCCGCCACGACATACTCCTCCTCGGCCTGCGAGGCCAGGCCAAGACACGGATGCTCCGGCAACTCGTCCATCTTCTCGACGACGCTATGCCCGTGATCGCAGGCTCGGAAGTGAACGATCACCCCTA
>JAYVYS010000091.1:0-2007 GCA_043784005.1 Isosphaeraceae bacterium | reverse complement strand
CCACTCTCATAGCGGCCAGTAAACGACGTGTGCGGCTTGACGCGGTTCAAGAGGACGATGCCGTCGGCTTCAAAAGCGTTGCGGTCGAACGCGATCGGGAGTCCGAAGCTGTTTGTGCCCAGGATGACGGTCTCCATCTCGCAACGGACCGGGCATCCCATCGCGGCCTCGGTCACTCCGAATTCCGCGAGGAGGCCCCGTTGTCCATCCGCGGTACCTCCGCCATGGCTGCCCATCGCGGCGACGATGAAAGGGGAGAAGCCCAGACCTCGGAGGGTCTCGACGGCCGCCCGAGCGATCCTATCGATGCCCGCGATGCCTCGACTCCCGACCGTCAAGGCCACAGATCCGGCCGGCTTGATCCGGGAACCGATCCTGCTGGCTCGCAAGGTCTCGGCGACGACGGCGGGGACGTCGGAAACCTCCGGCTGGTCAAAGCGTTGCCGGACCTGAGCGATCATGGGAAAGGTCAAACGGGGGTCACTCATGATGCGGGGTCCGCTCGTGCAGAAAAACGCGCGTCGAAAAGAAACGCGATCTTACTATGCGACTCTCGGGAAAGAATAGCCGTGGGGCCGTTTCCTTACCATTAGCCCCTAGCAAAGACAGGATTCGAGAGCCAAGATTCGAGATAAATGACAAAAGTCGTCCGAAACGGATGTCTCCATCTGCGCCTCTCGGATCTCAAATCTCGTCTTTCAAGTCACTTTTGGTAATCCCCCCCGGAAAATGAAACCGCCCTGAAGTCCGTCTGTTCGAAATGAAACGACCCCGCCGAAAGATCGGCAGGGTTCGTGATTCGTTGGATCGCGATTGGATTCAAGCGACCGCGACGCGGTTCCTTCGGACGTGGCGTGCGAGGCTGAACGCACCGATCATCCCGACCCACGAGAGAATCGTGGCGGGTTCGGGAACCGGCACCGGCTGCGGCGTGCCGCTCGCCACGGTGTAGGCCACCGGGACGGTCGTGGTCGCGGCAGCGCCTCCCACATTGACCGAGGGCTTGACGGTCGAGGGGATCTGAGTTGAGAGCACAACGAACGTCGCGCTGTTGGTGCCTGCGTCGAGGGCGTTGGTGTTCTTGGCCGGATCGACGAACTGGGCGCGAAGGAATCCAGTCGACTGACCGGCCTGCCAGCTCAACGCGCTAGGAGACTGGGTGCCGGAAAGGTTTAAGCCACCGACCTGTCCGCTCTGAATCAGGTAACCGTACGAGTCGTTGATTGCCATCGGGGCCGCCTGGCCGCTGCCGAACTTGAACGACATGCTATCCACATGCGTATCCGAGGCGGGGTTGACGGCGACCTGGTAGGCATAGCCATAAAGACCGGCCATCTTGCCGGTCCCCTGAAAAACCTGGGACTGGATCAGGCCCGAATCGGTCGCGCTGCCGTCGAACCGGAACGGGGAGAGGATGGCGTTGTTGTAGGGCGTGAACATTGCGTCGAAAGCGGACGCCGAGATCGTCTGGGTGCCGAGCGTTCGGATATCGGCCGGGGTTGAGGCGGCGTGAACGGCGCGGCCGCCAAGGCTCAGAACGAGCCCGGCTGCGAGGACAATGACGCGTGAGGAGATGTTCATTCTGGAAGATCTTCCGTGGTTGATCCATCAGGGTTCGATCGTCGAACCCGAAATCGTGCGAGTCGTTCCCTGAACTCGCCGACCGGAGAACGTCTCCGGACGGGACCCGAGGCGGGCCAACCTACCTCTCTGGGTTGCGAGGTAGGAAGACCGGTAATCATCCGATCGGGCCGCTTTGCTCAATTCCGATGCGATTTACGCCTCGGAATCAACGTGGTCCGCACTTTCCACGAGAGTGGAATTCCACCATTCCCATGACGCCGCGAAGCTTATCAACGACCGCCCATGGGGTCAACCCGTCTTTAAATGCCGAATCACTTGTTTCGGGCTAAGGCCGCTCGCCAAAATAGATTGCTCGTTTGGCTCACAGATTGACTTGGAAAGCCCGGTGCTTTGAGTCTCTGCCGGGCGATCTAATTTGGCGAA
>JAYVYS010000090.1:0-8290 GCA_043784005.1 Isosphaeraceae bacterium | reverse complement strand
CGGTCCCGAGGTGGATCAGGGTTATCTGACTTCCGTGGTCAGCCAATCGGTCAGCAAAGACCGGGACCTTTCGATCGTCTATACCCCGATGCATGGCGTGGGTGAAAGCTCGGTCGCCGCGGCATTGATCATGGCGGGCTTCGCGAAGGTCAACGTCCTGGCTTCACAACGAACGCCCGACGGCGATTTTCCGAACGTACCCGGACACGTCTCGAATCCCGAGATCCCCAAAACCCTTGACGCCGCGATTGCCGAGGCGAAAGCGACCGGGGCGGAGCTTGTCATCGCGAGCGACCCCGACGCCGACCGGATTGGCGTTGGTATCCCCGTGACGGGCGATCCCGCCGGTGATTGGACAACGCTTGACGGCAATCAGATCGGGGTCATCCTCACCGCGTTCGTGATCAAACAGGTCGAAGCGATGGGACGCCTCCGCTCTGACCATTATCTCATCACGACGCTCGTGAGCAGCCTGATGGCCCGAGCCCTGGCGACCCGAGAGGGAATTCGGATGGAGGATGACCTGCTCGTCGGCTTCAAATGGATCGCCAAGCGCATGGACGACGCGGGTCCCGCCGGCTTTCTGTTCGCCTTTGAAGAATCTCACGGGTATCTCCGCGGCGATCACGTCCGTGACAAGGACGCCGCCGTTGCCGCTCTGCTCTTCGCCGAGCTAGCCGCGACCGTCAAGGCGCGGAAACAGACCGTGCTGGAATATCTTGACGACCTGTATGTCGATGTCGGTCATCATGCCGAGCATTTGATCAACAAAGTCATTGAGGGGAGAAAAGGCGTCGAACAGATCAAACTACTGATGGCGGCGTTCCGCGAAACACCGCCGTTGACGATCGCGGGCCTTAAGCTGACAGAGGTTTACGACTACCAGTCTCACGAGATTCGTCGGGTCGATGGCACAATGCCTCCCCGGGCCCTCCTCGAACCATCGGGAGACCTCTTGATTTTCCATACCGAAGATCCGGGCACGAGGTTCGCCGCGCGACCTTCCGGAACCGAGCCGAAGATCAAGTTTTATCTCTTCGCGCGAACTCCGGTGGACGGACCTGACGTGCTCGCGTCTTCCAAGGCAAAAACCAAGCAACGTCTGGACGCGATGACCCGAGAGATTGAGCAATTCGTCAAGGACGCTTTGATTAATAGCAGCTCGGACTGAAAACTTTGTCGTCTGAATTCATCGCACGCAGCCGCCCGAAGGATCTCACAACGGCGGGGACGGACCCCGCGAGGCCGTATGTCTGAGCAAATTGATCCGCCTGAATTGACCTCGGTGCCCACGGAACCGTCAACCGTGACCGTCGAGGCTCTCGGTCCCGCCGAAAAGGTGCGCGCATTCCCGAACAGCCCCGGCATCTACCTGTTGAAAGACGCTCAGGGCCGGGTGATTTATGTCGGCAAGGCAAAAAATCTCCGGGCACGGGCGGGTTCCTATTTTCACAAAGCCTCGGCTGAAGACCGCCGGATCGCCGACTGGATCGGTGAGGTCGTTGATGTCGACTTTTTGACCGCCGACAGCGAGGTCGATGCCCTCTTGATGGAGGCCCGCCTCATCAAGGACATCCAGCCAAAGCACAACTCCGACCTCAAGGACGACAAGTCGTTTCCTTACCTTCAGATCACAACGGGGGAGGATTTTCCGAGGGTCAACTTCACTCGTGAGCCGATGGACCGAGGTGTCAAACTCTACGGTCCCTTTCCGCGAGCGAAGAGCCTGCGCGGCGCGATCCAGGTTCTTCAAAAGATTTTCAAATTTCGCACATGCTCACTTGATATTGAAGAGGGCGACCCACGTTGGAGGTGGTTCCGCCCCTGCTTGCTCCACTCGATCGATCAATGCACCGCACCCTGCAACCTGCGGATCGACCGCGAGGCCTACCGCACGGATATCCGCCGGCTTCGGCTCTTTCTCGACGGCAAGAAAGACACCGTCCTCGCCGAGATGGAGGCCGAAATGCGCGAGGCGAGCAAGTCGCTCCTTTTCGAAAAGGCGGCCCGCCTGCGCGACGAGATCAAGTCTCTCAAAAACTTGAATCTTCGGGGCGATCTCGCCAAGCATGCCCAGCCCGAGGTCTTTTACGTCGATCCCAAGAAAGGCTTGAAGGGCCTTCAGAAGGCTCTCAATCTTGAGACGACCCCGAGGCGAGTCGACGGCGTCGACATCGCACACTTGGGCGGAACCGAGACCGTCGGCTCGCTGGTAACCTTCATCGACGGTCTCCCGTTCAAGCCGGGATATCGCCGCTACAAGATCAAAAGTGTGGCCGGGATAGACGACTTCGCATCGATCCGCGAGGTTGTGAGCCGCCGTATTCAAGGGCTCCAAGAGCGAGACGAACCCTTCCCCGACATTTTCTTGATCGACGGCGGTAAAGGACAGCTTAACGCCGCGCTCGAAGCCTTCAGAGTCTTGGGCGTGACGCCTCCGACATTGATCTCTCTCGCCAAGCGCGAGGAAGAGATCTACGTTCCCGGTCGGTCGGACCCGATCATCCTCAGCCGTCGTTCGTTCGCGCTCCGTCTGTTACAATATGTGAGAGACGAGGCCCACCGGTTCGCCCAGCACTATCATCATATGCTCAGAAAGAAGCGAACGCTGGGCGAGGATGAAAATTGACCGATGAGATTAGGCAAAGCATGGAGATTTGCAGAGACGATAGGGATCACATTGACGACCACTTCTGCCCACCGAGAGGTATTCCGATGTCGAGAGAAAACCTTTTCAGAGACGTCAGGCGTGCTTGGGTAGACTTTGATGGGCCCGGTTCACGGGTCGGTTGGCATGGGGTTCGAACGGCGACCCAACCGTTAATGTTGAAGATGGATTTATGGGCATCCGTGAAAACCGTTGAGGAATACCAAGAAAGCGATTTCTTGGACCAGCCTCCCCTTACGCAAGAAGAACTCCTTGAAGCGATTGAAGCCTTTCGTTCGTTCGCGGAAACCGTTTCCTCAAACGCGCCGCTCTCGGATGAAAAGCGAAGAGAGGGCACCGAACGTTTCGAGAAACTCGCCGCCGTCGTGGGCGGGATCGTACGTGACGAGTGGATCCGTTCAGTGGACACTGTCATGACGGAGGTCCAAGAATGGTGCTCTCAGCTAGGTTGGACCCATCGTCATATTCCAAAGGATATTTTTGAACGATTGCTTGGTTCGTACGAGATGGAGTCCTTGCTTTTTTATGCGGAAGGAGACCAGTTCGAACTGAGTCCCGCCGCTCGTTTCGTTCCGGGGTCGCTCGGAATGATCGAATTCAGAGTTCTTCCGTCCTACAACGCGATCAAAATCAATCGATTCGACTCAGGTTGGCGGGTTCGCAGGGATGATGGAAAAGAAGCGGTGAGCGCGACGGTGCGGGATTGGAACAAGCAGGAATTCGAGGAGTCTGTTCGCTGGCTGAGACAGTACCGATGACCAAGCAACAGCAACGCATTGAACGAATTTGCGATGTTGAAAGAGAATATTTTGCCGTGAAATCAGCTTTACGTTTGCTTGGCGAGCAAATCCGTAACAATCCGGCCTGGGGCGATCTGGAAGGCTGGGGCACACGCGATGTCGTCAATTCGATGGATAGGCTTGAAGCCACATATATTATACGCCTGTTCGCGGAATTCGAGTCCGGTGTTCGCGAGGTGTGGAAGTTCTATTATAAGAAGACGAGAAAGCCTCGTATGGTGAGCTTGCTAACCTCGCTAGCCACCCAAAGGATTAGCAAGGATCAAGTTGATGGTGTCGACGAGGTCCGTGTCCTCAGAAACTTCCTCGTTCACGATGAAATCAACACTCTCCCTGTCACAATTTCTCTGGAAGAAGCCAAGAGCCGACTCTGCCGGTACTTTTCTCAAATGCCGCGTGATTGGTGAAAGCTTCTTCGCAATTCAAAAGCTTTCGGAATAGGAATCGCGAGATGATTTTCTCTCGCCTCATCGGCACTTCATAAAGACATTCCAATGATTCTCGTATCCGCTTCCGGACTTGGACGCCAGTACGCCGGCGATCCGGTCTTTCAAGACTTAAAGTTTGAGATCCGCACCGGCGAACGGATCGGTCTCGTCGGTCCCAACGGCGCGGGCAAAACCACGCTGATGCGGTTGCTCGCGCGTCACGATCAGCCGGAATACGGCAGCCTCTATGTCCGCCAAGCCATCCGCGTCAGCCTGCTTCGGCAGGAACCCGACTTTTCCACCGAGCAGACCTTGATGTCCGTCGCAAGATCGGGACTCGCCTCGCTGCTCGATCTTCAGGTCGAGATGGAAGAAGCCGCGCAAGAGATGGCGGAGGCCGAATCCGACGACGATCGTGCCCGTGCCGCCCGCCGTTATGACGAGCTGCACCACCAGATCCAGCACCAGGACGCCTACTCGGTCGATCACCGGGTCGAAGAAATCCTGACGGGGCTCGGTTTCAAGACCGCCGACTTCGATCGCGCGGCAAAGACGTTTTCGGGTGGGCAGCAATCGCGGCTCATGCTCGTCAAGCTCCTCCTCGAAAGCCCGGACCTGATGCTCCTGGACGAGCCCTCGAACCACCTCGACATCGAGACGACCGCCTGGCTGGAAAACTACCTGGCGCGGCAGGCGGTCGCCATGGTTGTGGTCAGCCACGACCGGTACTTCCTCGACAAAGTCGTGACCAAGATCTGGGAGCTGCACGAAGGAAAAATCGACGCGTACCCCGGGAACTACACGCAATACTGGAAACTCCGCTCCGAAAAGGCCAAGGTGCTCGACCGCCAGGCCGAGCGTCAGGCGGAGAAGATCGCCGACCTCGAAGCCTACATCCGAAAGTACGGCGCAGGTCAACGAGCGAAGCAATCCAAAGACCGAGAGAAGAAGCTCGAACGTCTCGATCGCGTCGACACGATGCGAGAGATCGTTGGCCCGGTCATGGGGTTTGGTGAGGTTGAGCGAACCGGCGACATCGTGATCGAGGCACGCCAACTCTCCAAGGCCTTCGACAAACCGCTCTTTCAGAAGTTCGACCTCACCGTGCTTCGTGGCCAGTGCATCGGAGTGATGGGACCGAACGGGTCAGGAAAATCGACCCTCATCAAAACCCTGATCGGTCGCGAAAAGGCCGACCACGGCGATGTTCGGCTCGGCCACAAAGTCCAGGTCGGTTACCACGACCAGGGCCTCGAAACCCTTTCACCGACGACAAATGTGCTCCGCGCGGTTTGGCCCGAAGACGACCCCGACTGGGTACAAGAGGACGTACGAGACATCCTGGCCCGGTTCGGCCTGAGTGGCGAAATCGTGTTCCATAACGTCGGCCAACTCTCGGGAGGCGAGAAAGCCAAGGCCGCACTGGCGCGGCTTAGCGCCACCGGGGCCAATGTTCTGATCATGGACGAGCCCACCAACCATCTGGACATCTGGTCGTGCGAGGCGCTGGAGCGCTCGATCAGGGAGTTCGAGGGGACCGTCCTCGTGGTCAGCCACGACCGGTATTTCCTCAACCAAGTGGCCGATCGCCTGATCGTTCTGGGAGGTGAACGCGGGGCTCGGATCATCGAAGGCGATTACGCGACTTACGAGCGGATCGCCTCACAAGAATCCGACGCGGCGCAGGCTCGCTCCTCGGCTGTCGTCTCGGAAGCAAAGTCAGCCGACAAGACGAAGAGCGACAAGCGGAAGCGAAAGTTTCCCTATCGAAAGTCGGTCGAGCTTGAACGCGAGATCGCCGAAATGGAATTGAAGGTGGCGGAGGTCGAAGACCTCCTGGGCCAACCCTCTTTTTGGCGAGACCCGGTGAAAGCCCGAAACATCCAGCTTCAGCACGAAGACCTCAAGGCCCGAGTCGCCCGCATGTACGAACACTGGGAAGAGGCGATGGAACTTAATTCGTAGTCGCGGATGGTTCAGAAAAAACCACCTTGCGATAGATCTCGCTCAGCAGGATTTTGCATCCGACCGACTTCAATTCAAGCACTGCTTCGGGGCCCTCCGACGCGGTCAGCAGCCAGTCTTCACCCTGTTTGGTGAATCTTTCAACGAGCATGCGGTTCTGAGATACAAGCACATATTCACGCAAAGACTCGATTTGACGATAGTGGGCGAATTTGGCACCGCGGTCGTACGCTTCCGTCGAGGGCGAAAGGATCTCGATTACGACGGTGGGGTTCACAAGCGTATCGAACTTCTGATCAACGAAATTCGGTCGGCCACAGATGATCGTGGCATCGGGGTAAGTATAAAGACCGGTCGCATTGACGAGTACACGCACGTTACTCGTGACGACGTCGCAGGGGCCATCCTTGAGTTGCGTTCCTATTTCGCGGATCAAATTCGCTTCGAGAAGACCATGTTCAAAGCTCGCACCGGCCATCGCCGTGATGAAACCGTTGAGATACTCGCTTTTTCGATCAGCGCCGCGTTCCCGAGCGAGATAATCTTCTGGCGTGTAACGTGTTGACAAAGCCGATGACATAGGAACCTCCACGCGGGTCATCTCCAGTCCGAATCATCAGTTTCCACCATTGTGAAGGACAAAGCAACCCGACGAATTCCCTTCCCAAGATCGGCCACTCAACCCATCGCGGAGTTTCCGGCGTACAACAGTCGGGCGATAACCTTGCTGATGATGGTAGAATAGGCCATCTTGCGAACTCAAGCGATCGTGTTTGTCGGCTCATCAACCCAATTCCGGCACAACCCATGCCCGACCCTGAGAAGGTACTCGCTTTAGTCCGCCGTGCGACCGGCTTATTCCGGGCCACCCCGGGAAGATCGGGCGGAGTGGTGACGATCGCTCCGGGAGTGGCTGCCGACGTGATGGTCGTGGGGGACTTGCATGGCAATGTTCCCGCCTTTCGACAGTTGCTCGACATTGCTTCGCTCGGGAAAAACCCGAGACGTCACCTCGTGGTACAGGAACTCGTCCACGGGCCGCGGATGTATCCCGGTGAGAAAGGCGACCGATCGCATCAACTGGTCGATCTCGTTTGCGCGTTAAAATGCCAATTTACCGATCGGGTGCATCTCATCCTGGGAAACCACGAGCTTTCGGAGCTAACGGGCCGCTCGATCGGAAAGAATGGCGTCGCCTTGAACGCGCTGTTTCGCGAGGGCGTGAAGACGGCCTATGGCTCATTTTCCGACGCGATTTACGAGGCGTATCTGGCCCTTTTCGCGGCCTTGCCTATCGTCGTTCGCACTCCGAACCGTGTCGTGCTTTGTCACACCATTCCCGATGCCATTGAACTCGATGAATTGGATCTGGGTGTGCTCGCTCTCGACCACTGGCCACCCGAGGCGATGAAACGCCACGGAATGGTTTACGCCATGACGTGGGGGCGAGACACCGACCCTGCGACCATCGATCGTTTTGCGGAGATGATGAACGCGGATTGGTTCGTAACTGGGCATCAGCCCTGCGATGAAGGCTTCCGCCAGGCAAACCACCGGCAAATCATCGTCGACGGCACCGATCCTTACCCAGCTTACTGCCTCTTTCCCGCCGACAGTCCGGTGACGATTGAGTCGTTACTGGCGGGTGTGCGGACGCTGGCGATGTCGGTGGACTAACGCGAATCACAGGCAATCCGGCATCATTGCCGTGTTGGAACAGCGACGGATGACGAACGCGAAGCGAAACGCGGAGAATTCCCCTCAAGGGCCTTCGACCTCAGCCGCCTTGGCTCCGGGGGGCATCTTCAAATGCTATCCGCCCAGCCTGCGAGATGTACGGTGGTGTCTTTGCCTTCGATGTGATAGACCAGCGGCGGAACATCCCCCAAGGATTTCAAATTCGATTTCGTGACGGCGATGCGATGGCGTCCATGACCGATCGTTGATATCAGCAGGGCTGAGCGGGCGACGTCGTAAACATCGTTCGCCCACGTGCCGTTTTTTGGCAGATGCTGAACCGCCAAGACAGCGGCCCCTGTCTCTTTCGCGAGGTTGGTGATGCTCTTCAAGATCTGTCGCGTCGGTGGATCGCTCTCAAAAGAGAGGTACACCGAGAGCGGGTCGACGATGATCAACGCGGGCCGGATCTCGAGGACGTCGGCGGCGGAGATTTCGCCGGTGACACACCGAATGCGCGAAAGGTCCGCCCCAGCCGCTTCAAGGCGAGGCCGAATCGTGTCGGCGAGGTTGTCGTCATCATTGAACAGGACGACATTGGCGGCCGGTCCTGGCTTCAGTCGAGAAAGCGGCATCGCCGTGCCATTGCTGACGCGCGCCGCCAGGTCGATCGCGAGCAACGACTTGCCCGTACCTGGCTCACCATCAAGCAATGTGACCTTCGCGTAAGGGATTCGCCCTTCCCAGAGCCA
>JAYVYS010000089.1:0-3637 GCA_043784005.1 Isosphaeraceae bacterium | reverse complement strand
CGGCGAGGTGAACGACCGGTCCGTTCTTCATGCCGTCGTCGTCGATCGCCGGGCTGAGCTTCGCCCCTCGAAGGAGCCAGCCACCGTTGAGAGGCGATTCCCGGTCGTCCAGCGGGATGTACCGCGCCTGCTTGGCGCTGAGGTTCTTCATCGTGCCGTAGACTTTGAAATGCAGCGTGGCATTGAAGAAGAAGATCGTTCTCGCATCACGATCGGCTTCCTTGCCCGAGAGTTCGATCCGATTCTCATCCTCGCGGGTGAAGACGCGAACTTTCCAGGTGCCATCGTCGGCGTGGGGTTTTTGAAGCTCTTCGCCGAGTTCCGGCATGATCAACTCTTGGTTGAAAACCGCGAGACTGCTCACGACCACCGACGAGATGATGACAGGCCGGATCACCCGATGCGTGCTAATTCCGGCCGCGAGCATCGCGAGCAACTCGTTATTCTTCTGCATCCACGTCACGGTGAAAATCGCGGCCATCATTCCAATCACACCACAAAGGCGATCATAAAACTCACTCATGTGGACAAGATAATATCGTCCCATCACCTGTGAGATATCATAGACCCCGGAGGCGCGTTTTGTGAATTCGTCAAAGTTGGAAAAGGCGTCGATCACGATGTAGAGGCTGACCAACGAGGTGAAACAGATCACATAGGCCTTCATAAAGGCCCAGTATCGCTGGCGGTCGAGAATTTTCATTTCCGGACCGACTCCCTTCGGTGGAGACCGTGAGAACCACGGCGATTCGATTCCATTCCCTGTACCCGTTTTATCGCGGCGGTCTGAAAATCGCGGAGCCGTTCAATGCTTGATCACCGTCGGTAAAGCGAACGCCGCCAGGACCCCGAGTAAGACGTTGCTACCCCAAAGCGTGTACATAGGGTTCAAGACATTTTCTTTTCCCATGTTCACTCCAAGAAGCATCAAGGGATAATAAAGCAGGATGACTGGCAAGAAACACGTGATGAAGGCGCTCAAAAAATCGCGACGGGCAAAGATGATACCGACCGGGGCACCGAGCAATACAAACATCAGGCTTCCAAACGATTGGGCGATCCGGAACTGCTTCTCGGTCTCGAATGCGCTGATACGCCGGTTCCATTCGACATAATCGATGAACGCGGAGTTCACTTCCTCCCACTTGATCCGTTCGATCCGGCCCGAACCTAACCAGAGCGCGGCGGCGACCGATTGACGCTTACGCTCTCGAAGGATCAAGCGACGATACTTCGCCTGCTCCGCCACCATTTCAGCACTTGTCCATTCCTGGATCGATTTCTCGATCTTCCCGTTATCCTTGTCGGGGATCTCCATCTCGAATTCTTTTTCGTTGATCATGAAGACATCGTCACTTTTTTTGCCACCCCAAGTTTCCGACCCTTCGAGATAGATTCTTGCTTTATGAGCCTTGGTGTCGAATTTGATCCACGCCTTGTCGGCCTGAACCACCATGTCAAACGCGTTCGGATTCGGGTCTTTCTTGTTCCGATGTTTGAATGTGGCGAAATACATCATTCGGGTCTCAAGGTCGACGTCACGCACCTTGACGGTGAACGGCCACTCGGGATTGGTCATTTCGCGCTCGACCTTCAGCCACTTGTAGAATCCATCTTCAAAGTTCTTGAAGATCGCGAGTTTGGCCAAAGAATTGGCGTGTGGGATCACGTCTTGGCTAACGATCAACAGGAGAACACTGAGCGCCGCCCCCATGATGATCGCCGGCCAGAGCACGGTCATCGCGCTCAATCCCGCAGTCTTCACGGCGATGATCTCGTTATCCGAAGCGAGGCGTCCAAACACGACGGTGACCGCGAACAACATCGAAACGGGCACGGTGAACGGCAAGGTTCGCGGAATCACATACGGGACGAGAATCATGATATCTCGCGGCGAAAGGCCAAACCTGGTGGCCTCGGCCATCACCATGAACAGAACGAAGATGATGGTCATGGTCAGAAGAGCGAGCGCGAAGGCGCGAACCACTTCTCCCATGATGTAGCGATGGAGGATTCCGAAAGTCACAAAAGCGCCCTCCGCATCCTTGCTTGGGGTCGAGCGGTTCGTCGCGAGGATCGGCCTCGCTTCTGAACTTCGGTCAGCCGACGACTGTGAGACATCCCGCAAGCGATGCCGCCAGCCGTTTGATTCCCTCGACGAGAAAGGCTTCGCCCGGCACGCCGAAGCAAAGTCGTGCATGATTTCGTGGTGGAGGGCCGGGCTCGTTCGCAAATGCGTAGGCACCCGGAACGTACATGACTCCCTCACTCAGACAGCGTTGAAAAAAAGGTCCGGCGAGCCCCGTGTCGACCCCTTCAGGCAACGTCAGCCAGACGTATAGCCCGCCAGCCGGATGGGTCCACGAAACTCCCTCGAAGGTCCCGAATTCATCTTCGAGCGCTTCGAGCATCACGTCACGTTTCCGACGATAGCGGTCAACCAGAATGTCAATTTGCGCCGCGTAGCTTCCGTCCGCGATCAGTCGCGAGATCAGGACTTGATTGAAATTCGATGAGCCGAAATCGTGGTTTCCCTTCAGACGCAGCACCGGCTCGACCAACGTCGCGGGAAGAACCCCGTATCCGGTTTTCAAGCCCGGGCTGAATGTCTTGCTGAAGGTTCGGGCGAGGATCACCGTTTCTCCCTCGAGATCATGTCGCCAGACGCTCGGTGGTTCCACGCCATCGTAGGTTAAACCGCGATAAGCCGAATCCTCCAAAACAAAGATCCGGTGTGACGCTTCAACCGACCACTCTTTCGCAAGTTTGACCAGATCTCCCCGACGATCCGGGCTCAGGCTGATACCGCTGGGGTTGGAATGCTCGCTCACCGTATAGATCAGCTTCACACGGCTGAGTTGCCCTTCCGCCTCCAGGTGCGAAAGCGTGTCGTTCAAAACGTCGAGCTTCATTCCGTGCTCGTCCGTCTCGATCCCGATCACTCGCGCTCCACGCGACTCAAGCACTCCGAGGAAGACGAAATAGGTCGGAGATTCGACCAGGACAATGTCTCCGAGGTCGATCAATGCCTCGGCGACGAGGTAAAGCAGTTGCTGCGAGCCGGTCGTCACGATAATCCGGGGAAGGATGGATTCGTAAGTCCCCGCCGGAACTCCTTCGTTCGCCTCGATCACGCCGACAAGTCTCGCTCGCAGAACATCGTCACCCGCCGTGGTCCCGTACTGAAGTGCCCTTCGTCCCTCGATTTCATGACGGGTCAGACTCGCCACATCCTTCGCCGTGGGACCGACGGGGAGCGTCGCCTGATCGACGAATCCCGCGGCAAGCGAGATCAGTGACGGGTTCGCGAGCGCCATCGACATCAAGACGCTGATGGCGGGCGTCGTCGTCCGTTCCGACGCCGCGCTGAGGGAAATCCGGGGTGTCATGGTGGAAATGCCGGTCTGGTAAGGCATCGAACACGGAGGACGTAAAGGTACTTTAGCGATCATCGGTGTGGTGTCAAGCTCGGTAGATGCTTCGCCTTCGACTCCCGTCCTTCCTCGTCGACAACGGCAAACCGGATTGGGTTCGCACCATTCCTCTCGGCTTCGAGCTGTTCATAGTAGGGGTCGGGCGTTCCTTCGGCGCATTGTCGCAACAAGGCCGCCGTCTCATCGGCGAAGTACCGTTTCGG
>JAYVYS010000088.1:0-2836 GCA_043784005.1 Isosphaeraceae bacterium | reverse complement strand
AGCGGAAAAGGGGACGGAGCGAATTAAGCTCCCTTTCCGATGCGCGACCCGTAGTCGTTTCGTGAACACGTCCACGGGTTCCGATGCACCCGTCATGTTTCCCTCTACCGGTGTCATGACACGGCATCCCCTTCGCTCCATCGGGTCCCTCGGAATGATTCCCCGACTTCGTCGGTACGATGGGATGCTCCGACTCCCGGCCCCCCGTATCGCCGCGTTTCGTTGCCTTCACTTGGCGAGACCATCGTCCGGAATTCTTGGTCTCAAAACGCCGAATTGCCAACGTGCTCAAAGCGTGAAACAATCTAGCTAGACCGTCTAGCCAAATCATGGAGGCAGCCGATGACCTGGAATCTCGCCGAAGCCAAGAACCACCTCACCGAGGTCGTGAATCTGGCCCTCACCGAGGGGCCGCAGACCATCACACGACGGAGCGATACCGTCATCGTCATCTCGGCTGAGAGGTACGCGGAACTGATTGGCCAGAAACCCGACTTCAAGGAGTTCCTTTTCCAGGGCGTCGGATTGGACGAGCTTGATTTAACCCGCGACCAGAGTCCCGAGCGGGATGTCGCCCTGTGACATCATTGCTCGACACCTGCGTTCTCACCGAGCTTGGAAAGGACGATGGAAATCCGGCGGTAAAAGCCGCCGTGGCGGACATCGCCGCCGCGAACCTTTATTTGAGCGTTCTCACCGTGGGCGAGATCGCCAAGGGCGTCGCTCTCCTTGCCGCCGGTCGAAAGAAGACCTTGCTCGGTACGTGGCTCGCCCGGGTGGAAAACCAATATGCCGACCGAATCCTTAGGATCGACGTCGAGACGGCTCGGCTCTGGGGCGAAATCACGGCCCGTGCCCAAAAGTCCGGGATCATCATCCCGGGCATTGACGGCCTTTTGGCGGCGACAGCGCTTCGGCACGGTCTTCACGTCATGACCCGCAACACGCGGCACTTCGAGGCGAGCGGAGCGCTCGTCATCGATCCATCGCAAAGCACATAAGCGACTCACATGGAAAACTCAGGGAACGGAAAACAGGATAGGAAACGGGAACGCAACTCGTTTCCAAGGGGGGAGATGAAACCGGCACGCAGCTAGTCTCGATGATGACCTCTGTCTGTTAGGAAACGAAACGCCGGAACTGGGGTCAGACTTTGAGCGTGGGACCTGGGATCAGACTTTGTTTTTGGAATTCGTCGACGCCCGAACCCCTCCCCATTGGAAGCGTCATCCCCACTCGCGTTTCCGAGTCCGAAGCAAGGCGCTTATCCGATAGTATCGTAAGAGGACGTCCCCGCGTTCACCGAGACCGAATCTCGCCGGTTCGACGGCCTCGTCGTCGCGAATAACACGCGACGTCCACACCGACCCGTCAGCGATCTCGGCGCGACCCAAGCGGAGTGTTTCCAAAGCCGAGACTCGCTCATTGACAATTCGACTATCGCGCCAAACGAACCCATCCCTCGGCGTGAAACGACCCCGGTTCATGTCCCCTCATGGATAGCCGACACCGATTTGCTTCCCGTAGGCTGGGCATCGCCCACCACGCAACTGACTTGATGGCATGGTCTTAGGATGGTGGGCCATGCCCACCCTACCGGGGAGAACCCGCTAGGACCCCACCAATGGGAGGGACATCAGCCACGAAGCCGAAGTCAAACTTTGAGGGCAACTCGGCCCTTTTTCGCTTGAGGCAGGGCTCTCCCGAAACGAAGCCGAAGTCAAACTTTGAGGGCATCATTACCGAAGTCGGGAGATTTTCAGAGCCACCTGAACCTGGCGGATTACTCCGGCCGAGGAGCTTCCGGGGCAGGTGATTGGACCTGTGGTGGGATGTCATTGTTAATGGGGGCTACGGGTCGCGAGCTATTCCCCAGATAGGATCGGACCATGAGGTCGGCGGACCGAGAGGCCTCGCGGCGGCGCGCATCTGAGATCGCCACGGATAGCTTGTCGGGGGTGTCCTCAAACATACCGTAACGGACGTCCCAGGTTCTGAGGTCGCGGACGATCGCGTCGGCACGGTCGGTCTGCCCGGCGTTCAGCGCGATACGGGCATCGCGCAACGCGTTTCGAGCAGTCCGTCGGTCATGTGTCAAGACCGCGTCAAGACCGGTCGTTGGCTCGGTTGAACCCGCCACCCCTGACGAGGGTTTTCCGGCGATACCTTTGGCCCGGGCTTTCGTCAGCGCCGCGGAGAGTTTGTCAGGGGTTTCATCGAAAAATCCCCACTTCACTTTGAAAGTACGGGCTTCGGCGATCGTCCGCTCCGCGGCATCAAATTCTTTGCGAAACATCTGGTCGCGGGCGAGTTGCAAAAGCCAACGAGCTTTCTGTTTGATGTCGGTCGTGTCACGCCCGGCGATAGATCCGCTGAGCGTGCTCGCGGGCATCGCGGCCGAGGATTCAGGCACCTCACCCGTGAAGGTTTTAGAGGGACTGTTAGCCGGATCGATTCCGGTGGAAGGCTGTGAAGTAAGCGGGGCGAGAATGTCTACGGAACGTCCGACGATGCTCGCGGCTTCCACATTGGCATCGCGCGGGCCACTCAAAGCGGGCCGGACAGCGACCGTCTCCGGGATGAATTCCTCGGGTTTCGGTGGTTTGGAATAAACATCAAACTTTTCACGATAAAGGTCGAGAACGATCCGCTCATTGGAGGTAAGTCGGTCGCGGTAGAGTTGGGCGGCCTCAAGATATTTGGCCGCAAGCTCGTAACGCCCCTTGTTGAAGAGATGCGCACCGGTATCGAGGTATTTTCTCGGAGCCACGGGGGGCTCGGGACGCGGAGTCGCCTCGGGCGGAGGGGATGGTGTTGACGCGGGAGCGACGGGTGT
>JAYVYS010000087.1:0-2716 GCA_043784005.1 Isosphaeraceae bacterium | reverse complement strand
AGCGTCGCGCCGGCAGTTCCCGTCACGCCTACGGTTAAAAGCTGTTCGGAAGGGTCGCCGGCAAGGGCCTGACAGAGCCGAGCCAGCGCCGCACGCGAGTCGGGCACGACGACTTGAAGCCGCCCCGCCTCGGGAATGGGGCGTTCGACGACAACGCCGGCGGCGCCTCGTTCCATCGCCTGGGCGATGAAGGCGTGACCGTCATGGCGTGCTCCTCGAACCGCGACGAACACCTGGCCGGGGTCAAGCCTGCGGCTATCGGAAGTGCAGCCAGAGACCTCAAAATCTTCGCACCCCACAAATCGAGCCCCTGGGAGCAGTCGTCTCAGACTGACCGACGGGATTCCCTGTTGTGGTAATCGGTCGACGAACCATCGAGACATCGGCGAGCCTCCATGCCGGCCATGTTGTCCGTTCATCCTTCCTGGATGTCCGGTCGCTCTGAATCAAGATCGATCCGTGGATGGGTGTCAGCGGGTGAGGTTGATCGTGGCGGGTCGGTCAGGCAGAGCGGGCCGTATTCTTGGCCAGGACCCGAAAAAAGGCAATCCCAGACTCGGGGTCTTGCCGATGAGAAACGTTTGGCTTCTTGAAAAGGCCGAAACGCCACCCGTCGGTAACGCTCTGGACTTGATAAGGTAAGGAACCGACAGAATCTGAAGACGCTACCGAACCCGGCGAAGGGCAGGGGAGAATCACTTGGTCAAGCGAATCGAGATTCCGCTCGAAGACATCCTGGCCAAGGCCGGCAAACATCACGTCGGTATTGTGATTGGCTGCGGTGTCGTCGCGCGGGTCGTCGAGTATCTCCGGGACCGCACCTACTGGTTGGACGAGGCTTCGCTGGCGGGTGTGATCCAAAATACGAACTGGGGAGGATTCTTCAGGCCCCTCGCTTATGCGCAACTCGCGCCGGTCGGGTTTCTCGTGTTGGAACGCCTGGCGCTTCAAGCCATGGGTAACTATCAACTTGTCCTGCGGCTGCTCCCCTTGCTTGGCGCACTGACCTCGCTCTGGCTTTTACGAGTCATTGCCGCGCGGTCGCTGTCCCCGAGCGCCGCGCTACTCGCGATCGGGATGTTCGCCTTCTCGGATGATATGATCTACTTTTCGTCCGAGCTGAAACCCTACTCAACCGATGTGACCGTCGCTCTGTTGTGTCTCATGTTGGGACAACAGCATTTGGATGCGAAAAAGTGTTCAGTTCGACGCCTCGCCATCCTCGCGCTTGCTCCCTGGTTCTCGTTTCCATCCGCGTTCATGCTGGCGGGCGTTGGATTTGTTCTCTTCGTCTCCGCGGCGTTGAAGAGTAAGACTCGAGAGTTGATCGAACTTGTCGGGATCGGGACGATCTGGGTGGTGAGTCTCGCCGCTGCGCAATGGGTTGCTCGTCGGCAACTGGGGGATTCCCGAGGCATGTTTATCTTCTGGGATTTCGCCTTTCCCCCCCGTCCGGGAAATCTCTCCGCGGATGTGATCTGGATGTTACGAAGGTTCATGTACCTGTTCGTCAATCCGCTCGATTTTTCGATTCCGGGTCTGGGAGGCAAATTCCCGGCGATGGTCGCGCTGGGGTTGTTTGTGGTCGGTTGCGTTGCCATGGCACGACGCGACGCTCGTCTTTTGGGAATGTTGACGATGCCTCTTGTTCTGGCGCTGCTGGCAGGTTACTTGCGGCTTTACCCGTTTCACGGACGGCTTGTCTTGTTTCTCGTACCGAGCTTGATGATGCTGGTCGCGGCGGGTGCCGGGCAAATCGCGGAGCGGTTTCGGATCCGATGGGTCTGGATGTTGATCTTGGGTTTTTTGGTGCTGGTTCCCGCGATCATGGCCGCATATTACGTGGTTGACGGCAGGTGGGACCGCGAATTCAGCATCCATGGAGATCGTCGGTCGCCGAAGTTGAATGCTGAGAGTTTCCCTTTTGGCGCATGAGGGCTTACGGGGTGTGGAGTGGTAAGCTCGCACCGAGAGGCCCGGTCCGGGTGCCACGGGCTGTACTCAACCCGTGTCCCAGAAAGCGTTTACGGCTCAAGCCTTGAGTACAACCCGCGCAACCGAGCGGGTTTGACACCTTATGCGAGGTCCAATCAGACATCTCACGTCACTTCTTCGGGATACCGATGAAAGCCTGCGAGTTTGTGTTCGCGTCGTCGTAGTTTCCGACGATCATTCCGGAAAGGTTGACGCCCAAAACGAACGTGAAGCCGACTGCGCCGGGAGGATCGATCGTGGTGACCACACCGTCATCGTAGACGAAGCCGTGCTCGACGGAACCAGCATCGGTGTAGCCGCCAACAACCGTCCCGTCGAGACCGATGGCTCCGACGATGGTCGAGGTCGCGCCCGTCGGCTGGATCGTGGTGAACGTTTTGCCTCCGAGCACGAAGCCGTGTACGACATTGAGAGTGTCGGCCCAGGTTCCCGCGATCGTACCCTCATCATCGATCCCAACAATCTGCGTCGAGACGGCGGGTGCGGGGGCGTCGATTGTGGTATACGTTCCATTTTTTAAGACAAAACCGTGGCTGATCCCGTCCGCTTTGTTGTAATTGCCCACAACTGTGCCGTCGTCGCTGATCCCGGTGACCTGCGAGAGGACGGAGCCCGGCGGCTCGACGGCGATGTACCTGCCCCAAAAGTAGACGAATCCGTGCAAGTTGAAATTCGCGTCGAAAGCGTATCCGCCAATCGCCCCAAAGTTATTCATTGCATT
>JAYVYS010000086.1:0-6789 GCA_043784005.1 Isosphaeraceae bacterium | reverse complement strand
CGCGACTTTGGAGGTCGACGGGTGGACGGTGGCTCATGGGCATCGACCGGTGGCAGGGTCCAAAACCATCACCGGTCATCTTCACCCGGTCTTGCAGGCCTCGGGAATACGTGCTCCATGTTTTCTCGTGGGACCGACGACCATCATCCTTCCCGCGTTCTCCGCGAACGCGGCCGGTGTCGGCCTCGCCGCGCTGCCCACGGAAATCGGTGCCGGGAGGCTTCATTGTGTGGCTTCGGCCGGTGAGGAACTCCTCGATTTCGGACCGGCATCGGCGCTCGTATCGTCTGCGACTCGTATTTCGATGCCAGGGTGACGTCCTCCTGTTCGGTTCGCTCGGTGAAATCGGAAGATACAGCTCCCATTTAGCTCGGGATCGAGCCATGACATACGAATTCTATCGGGGACAAATTGTCGCAGAAGATGGTTTTTTTCTTGACCGGCGATGAGTTGGACGCTAATTTACAGCGATCCGAAGATCACCTTCGGATAAACCCCCCAGTTCGTATCAATTTCCTTGTTCACTTCTCGGCCATCCGGTCCAGACCTAACAGCGCGAAACACCTTTTTATTTTCGTCGTCTCTGACTCGGCTCCTGTCCGTGTTTTTCTCCTCAGCGCAGGTGAAATCGCGGAATATTCCTCGCCCGTTGACACATCTTCACATTCGAACTCTTCGAATGATCAAGAAATGTGTACCCTCGCGCATCGTTTCATGCAATCGTTACGTTTTGTTACGAAAGGTATCGACATGATTTCTTACGTGAGAAGAAAGCATCGGCCAGGGTTTACCCTGATCGAGCTCTTGGTGGTGATCGCGATCATCGCGGTCTTGATCGCGCTGCTGTTGCCGGCAGTGCAATCAGCGCGCGAGGCGGCTCGTCGCGCTCAATGCGTCAACAATCTCAAGCAACTCGGTCTGGCTCTTCACAACTATGAGAGTTCGCAGGGTTCCTTTCCCCCAGGGGGCATCGCTGACGAAAGTCTCGCTGGCGCTCGGGGTGATATTTGGGGAGGAACCGGCGGAAACAACCTCCTTTCGTGGAGGGCGATGGTGCTTCCGTACATGGAAGGTAATCCGGTTTACAACGCGCTGAATGTCAATCGCGCCGTCAGCAGCGCCTCGGGCGGGGACCAGTGGACCGCCTACATGACGATCAATAATGGGTGGATCTGCCCTTCAGACGACAACTTTCAAGGGGCGGGTCCAGGCTATCGAAATTCGAGTGGCGTTTGGGGGAACTATCCAAACGGCACGACCCCGACGAATCCGTCGACCGGCCAGGCTGATACCCGAATTCCCGTCTCAAATTATGCGGGGAGCTTTGGCGACAACTATTGCGTGGGTGTTCTCACCAGTCCGCAGCCGCCGTGGGAAACACCCGTGGCAGGCTTCCCGCCCGCAGGTCAACCTCGGATCGGATTCAACGGATTTTGGGGAACGAGTAACTCAGGCGGCACGCTCCGGGGCATCTTCGCGTATCGGATCGCCGGTGTTCCGACAACAACGATCGCGTCGATCACCGACGGAACCTCGAATACCGTATTCGTGGGGGAAGTGCTCCCGGCGCAGGCAGCCGACAGCAACTTCTGGAATCACAATGGATGCACCTTCGGGACATCCATGCCGATCAACTGGGAGACGCTCCGCGTTCCCGCGAGCGGAACTCCCTTCGGCATCGCCGACTATAAAAATCGATTCAGTTACGCCAGCAAGGGTGCAAAGAGCAGGCACCCTGGTGGAGTGAACATGCTGTTCTGCGACGGCTCGGTGAAGTTCATCAAGAACTCCATCAGCTTGCCCGTGTCTTGTGCGATCGGTAGCCGCAACGGCGGCGAGGTTGTCAGTTCCGACTCGTATTAAGAGTCTTCGACGACCCAGTTGGTCGGGGTTGAGTTAACCGAAATCGCAGCCCTCGCGGGCCGATCCCGCGAGGGCTGCTGGATTCGGCAACGTTGGGGATTCTCGCGAACATTTTCGTCCCTGAGAGAGATGATTCAATATGTTGCGGATTCAAACACTGACCAAGCCTTCTGCACAACGCGCGGTCGGACTCGTC
Source organism: Isosphaeraceae bacterium (assembly GCA_043784005.1). GTDB lineage: Bacteria > Planctomycetota > Planctomycetia > Isosphaerales > Isosphaeraceae > JAYUFP01. The sequence continues at coordinate 4,730 of JAYVYS010000086.1, read as the reverse complement.
CCGCTTGCGCTTTTCGCGTTAATCGGCTGTGGCGAAGATGGTCTGGGGAAGCGGTACGCCGTCTCCGGCACAGTGACCTATAAGGGTCAGCCTGTGACCAAAGGAACGATCTCGTTTTACTCTACTACGGGAGGAGCGGAGTCTCGCGGGGCGTTCGGCACGATCGAGAACGGTAAGTATACGCTCTCATCACAGGGAGAAAACGACGGCGCATTCCCCGGTGATTACGTCGTCGCGATCGGCTCCAAAGACGTCGATCTCACCAACGCTGAAAAAAATGTCAAGGGAGGTTCCTTCAGGCAGGATGATGTCATGAAGGCCAATAAAAAAGCCAAATCTCTGATCCCATTGAAGTATGAAATTGCTGAAACGTCCGGTTTGAAGGCAAAAATCGAAGCGAAATCGAATACGTTCAACTTCGATCTAACCGACTGAGCGGAATTCCAAGCCGACGCTTCGTGGGGTTTAAGATAAGGAGCTACGTGGCGTTCTCGATTCCATCGCTCCTCACAGTGTAGTCGGCGAGAAAAAAATTTGCCTGTTTGCCGCTCTTCATCTCTTCGATGAGAGGTCTCATTAAACGAGAATCCGCGCGCCTGCCGCTCCAATGGTTTGGCCCACTCCCTCCGGCCTCGTACACTCAGACTCAGGCCGTTGCCCGTTGACCTTTCGAGTCTTCAGCGACGGAGACGGCTTGGGACAGAGGGAGCTTTCTTGATGCGAACCGGACGTTTGAATCGTCGAGTGTTTCTGTCCGCCGGTGCCGCGAGCATCGCCTCGCTTGCAGTCGGAACCGCGCCTAGTAAGCCCGTCGGTTTGAAAAAGCCCACTGTGATCGCCAGCGGCAATGGCCTCCGGGCCGTTGACAAGGCGATGGAGTTGATCTTTGCCGGGATGGACCCGCTTGACGCCGCGATCGCTGGAGTCGCGATTGTCGAGGCGGATCCCAAGGACCATTCCGTCGGCTATGGAGGGCTTCCCAATGAAGAGGGAGTCGTCGAGCTTGATGCCGCCGTGATGCACGGGCCAACCCATGGCGCGGGTTCGGTCGCGTCGTTGCGAAACATCATTCACCCGGCCGCCGTCGCGCGGTTGGTGATGAAGCGAACCAAGCATTGTTTGCTCGTGGGCAATGGCGCGTTGAAGTTCGCCAGGGCGCACGGATTCCCCGAGACCGACTTGTTGACCGAGGATGCCCGCAAGATCTGGCTTCGATGGAGAGAAACGCACAGTCTCACCGACGATTGGATTCCCGCCCCCGAGGGAGAAGTCGAGCCTGATGTGATCGAGGCGTTGAAGACGCGCGTCCACGGCACGATCCATTGCTCGGCGCTCGATACTCACGGCGATCTCGGCTGTGTAACCACCACCTCCGGGCTCTCTTGGAAGATTCCGGGGCGCGTGGGCGATTCTCCGATCTTCGGGGCGGGATTGTTTCTCGACAACACGGTGGGGTCGGCGGGGTCGACCGGAGTCGGTGAGATCAACCTCATGAATTGCTCGTCGTTCCTGATCGTCGAAAACATGCGCCGGGGGATGGCGGTCAAGGATGCGATCGTGGCGACGATCAAGCAAATCGTATCGATTGCGACGCGGAACCCGCGCTTTCGCGACGAAAAGGGCCGTCCGACGTTTAATCTCGCCTTTTACGCCCTGACCAAAGGCGGAGAATTCGCAGGCGCGGCGGTGAAAGGGGGCGAGAAAATGGCCGTCCACGACGGTCAATCTTCGAGGCTTGTCGAGTGTGAACCGATCTTTCCGTAAACACAAATTTTGCATCATGTTTCACATCAAGGGAGAATACTCGTTCCCACGGTCCTCCGTGGGAATTCCGTCTTGGACGCTTTGCGTCCTTTTATTTAACCGTAAAAGACGACGCGGAGCGTCGGGAACGGCATTCCCACGGAGGACCGTGGGAACGAGTTTTGATTTCTAGCTCTCTTTCGGTTCGTTGATAAATTTCGCATCACGATTCACTCAAAGGAGCTTGTCGTCATGTCCATGTCTCACCCGTGTGGCGGGATGCGTCGCCGCCAGTTCCTCGCGACCGTGGCGACGACGGCGACGTTGCCGATTTTTGGTTCCGCGCGGCTCGTCTCGGCTCAGGAGCCGAATGCCCGGGCCGATCCTCGCCTGATCGATGCCGGCAAGCTCGGGATTCCCGGTCCCTATCCCGGCAAGGTGATCGAGGCTCGCAATCCCGCGATGATCAAGAACGGCGAGAAGAACCGCGAGGCGATCAAGCAAACGCTCGCCCGAGGCATGAAAGAACTCACGGGTGCGGATGATGCGGTCCAAGCCTGGAAAACGTTCGTCGAGCCCGGTGATGTCGTCGGGATCAAGGTGGTGCCCAACGGTTTTCCGCTGGTTCACACTTCACACGAACTGGTCCTCGAAGTGATCGAGGGCCTCAAGGCGGCAGGGGTCAAGACGAAGGACATGGTCGTCTACGACCGTTACCGGGGCGAGTTCATGGCGGCGGGATATCACAAGATCCTGCCCGATGGCGTGACCTGGGGCGGTCTGACACCCGGCGACGACGGCACCCAGCTTTTGACTAGCTTCCCCGAGTTCAAGAACGACCCCGTCGGCGGCTACGATCCCGACGAATTCGTCTGGATGAATCTCGTCCATCACGGCAACGACCCGAAGGACGAGCGCAACTTCCGTTCACATCTCGGGATGCTTGTTACCAAACGGGTGAACAAGATGGTGATGCTTCCCGTGCTAAAGGACCACGGCTCGGCGGGTGTCACGGGGGCCCTCAAAAATATCAGCCACGGCTCGGTCAACAACGTGGCCCGGTCTCACAGCACGGGGAATACGAACGCGTGCAACACGTTCATTCCCGAAGTGGTGAACCATCCGATCCTCCGCAAAAAGGTCGTCCTGCATATCATGGACGGCATTCGCGGCGTCTTCCAGAAAGGCCCGTTCGGCAATAACCCGGAATTCGCCTGGGAATACAACGCCCTGTTCTTCGCCACCGACCCTGTCGCCCTCGACCACGTCGAATGGGACATCATCGATGCCAAGCGCAAGGAGAAAGGCCTCCCTGGAGTCGCCGCCACGGGCTCTTCGGGGCTCGACCCGCTCAAGACCGAAGCGTTCGATATCCGTCAGCCGCAGCACATCGCCCTTGCGGGCAACCTCGGGCTCGGTCTCTTCGATTACAAGTCGGCGAAGGGTCGGCGGTATTCCATCCAGCATAGTGTCATCAACGTGGGTTGAACGTTGATTTGGAACCAACAAAAAAACGTCCCCCGCCCGATCAAGGATTCGGCCGGGGGACGCTTCATTTCGACGGAACAGATTCCAATCACGGGCACGTAAGGCACTGCGGAACCGCGACTGGCACATAGGTGCAGGTTTGCACCGCGATCTGCCTGGCGACGATCTTGGCGACGGTGCGAGTGTACGTCACCGGCACTTGCTCGGGGACGCAAACCGAAACCTGTCGCTGGGCCGTCTCGGCGACCATTCGCGTGGTCGTGACGGGCACCATCTCGGAATGCTCCTCGGCGACCATCTGGCAGCTCTGGACCGGGATATTTTCGACCCGTTCCTCGGCAACCATCTGGCAGGTGCGGACCTCGTAAGGTTCGACCCGCTCCTCGGCGACCATCTGGCAAGTCGTCACTGGGCAGCTTTGTACGCGCTCCTCGGCCACCATCCGGCAGGTGCGGACCTCATAGGGTTCGACCCGTTCCTCGGCGACCATCTGGCAGGTCGTCACTGGGCAGCTTTGCACGCGTTCCTCGGCAACCATCTGGCAGGTGCGGACCTCGTAAGGTTCGACCCGTTCCTCGGCGACCATTTGACAGGTCGTGACGGGGATGTTTTCCACCTGTTCCTCGGACACGTAGCGGCAGGTCTGGACGGGAACCTGTCGCGTCATCGTTTCCCGGACATAGCTGGTCTCGGAAACGTCTCGCACGACCTGTTGCGGCACATACACCCGCTGGCAAACTTCCCGAGACGGGGTCTGCATGGCCACTGTGGCCCATGCCTTCTTCTTGTGGAAGCAGCCGAGCAAGCCGCGAGGTTGCTCGCAGCCGCATTCTTCGACCGGCACACGCATCTGCCGTTCGTAGACCCGGCCGGGGACCACGGTCCTCTGGGTCTCAAAGTAGCCGGTCTCTTCGACAACCTGGCGAGTGGTCGTCACAGGGCGGCAGACGGTGTAGTTCTCGTTGACAAACGAGGTTTCCACCACCGGCTTCATCACCGAGTATCGCCGTTGTTGCGTGGAGGTTTGATACACGGGCTTCATCACCCGATACCGCCGCTCCATCTTCTGCGTTTGATACACGGGCTTCATCACCGTGTAGCGGCGCTCTTGATTGACCGTCTGATACACGGGCTTCGAGACCGTGTAACGCCGCTCCATCTTTTGCGTCTCGTAAACGGGCTTCATCACCGTATACCGGCGCTCTTGATTGACCGTCTGGTAAACGGGCTTCGACACCGTATAGCGACGTTCGCGCTTTTCGGTCTGATACACGGGCTTCATCACCGAGTACCGTTTTTGATAATTGGTCGTCTGATACACGGGCTTCATCACCGTGTATTTCCGTTCGATCTGCGAGGTCTCCATGACCGGCCTCATGACGGTGTAGTTTTCCGTCTGATAGGCCTGGCGATAACGAGTCTCCAACACGGTGTAGGGCTGGTTTTCATAGACCCGCTCATACACCGTCTGCAAGACGGTCTGCATCTGGGGTTGCAGG
>JAYVYS010000085.1:0-2454 GCA_043784005.1 Isosphaeraceae bacterium | reverse complement strand
GGCTGCGGGACGCGGGCCACCGGCCGCCTGGTTGAGGTGGACAAGAACACCGTGACGCGCTACCTGGCACTCGCCGGAACCCACGCCGAAAGCCTCCACGACGAACTCGTGGCGTTTCCCCCCCCGGACCCGTGAGGTCCAGGTCGACGAGAAGTGGGGGTACGTCTATCAGAAGGAGGCGTCGTGCGACCCGGCTGACCCCATGGATCGGCTGCGTGGCGACGACTGGGATCACACGGCCGTCGATCCCGAGAGCCGGTTGCTCCTGGCCTTGGTGCCCGGCAAGCGCGACGGCCCGACCTGCCATCGGCTGATCCGCCAGGTCCACGACCGGACCAGAGGACGGGCCGATGTGCTGCTTACCAGCGACGAGCACGCCCCGGCCGAGGCGGCCGGGACCGGGCCGGCCACCCAATCCGGTGAAGGTCCTCCCCGCCGGGCTCTGCTACGCGACGGTCGGCAAGCGACGCGAGAAGGGCCGCGTGGTGGAGGTGGTGCGGACCCTGGTCTTCGGCACGCTGTACCTTCTGGGCGGCCTCTTGAGGCGATCGACGGCGAGCACGACGATCAACACGTCGTTCGTGGAGCGGAACAACGGGACGGATCGGCACCAGAACTCGCGGAAGCGTCGCAAGACCTACGGGTTCTCCAAGGACCTGGCCATGCACCGGTCGGCCTCCTATTTCATCGGCTACAGCTACAATTTCTGCTGGCCGGTGCGAACGCTGCGAGGCCGGGAGGCCGAGGGGCCATGGCAGGCTCAGACGCCCTCGATGGCCGCGGGCTTGAGTGACCATGTGTGGAGTACCAAGGAATGGATCACTTACCCTGCCAAGCCCCGTTAGCTAGGCTCAGACACAACCGAAATCCCCAACGGTCGGGAAACTCGGGCCCTGCCTCGCTACAACCTGGCTCTGGCGTTGAGAGCCCTCGGCGACCTTCCCGCAGCCGAGATCGAAGCGAAAAAAGCGATGGACTTGGCGTTTGAAGACGCTTCGAAGCTTCTAGCCAATCCGCGATAATCGCGGGCCTAAACGATCCCGCTCACTTCGCCGTCGGTGGCTTGTTCGCGTTTTCGGGGGACTTGGCGTTCTCTCGGGCGGGTGTGGGTTTGAGCGGGACTGCGAATCCTGACGAAGACCGGAAGGGCATCGGAATCTCCATCAAGTTCGGCAAGGTCTCTCCTTTGGCCAATCGCACGGCCGAGAGGATTGCCTCGCGACCGAAGTTGGGAAGGTTCCGTTCAACGATACCCACCGTGCCGGCAAGGCTGGAGGCATTGAGTTGCCGGTCGATGGATTGGCACCCGCCGATCGACACCGCGCGATTTGACTTCATGGTGGCGACGGTGGAGATTGATGCGGCCAGGGATTGCGCGTCGGTTGCCAGGATCATCGAGATCTTCTCGTCTTCCACTAGCTTTGCCAGCACCGTCGCCTTATCTCTTTCGGAATCACCTTCGGTTTTCAGTTCGCTAATGTTCTTGACGTGGGACGCCGTCAGAGAGGCCTTGATCGCCGAAGTCAGGGCGTCCGCAGTCTCCCCTCGCTTCTGGTCGCCCACGATTAGCGCATGGCCATCGGCGGCAAGTCCGGTGCTCTTGGCATCATCCAAGACCGCCTTCACCAGCACGACGGCTGGTTGATCGAAGGGTACAAACGCGAGTCGCTTGAATGGCTTGGCCTTGTCGCGGCTCGGAACGTCGTTCATAAGCAGGATGACGGCGGTGCCTCGGTCGCGGACCTCGTTGAGGGCCTCGACGACATCGGGATGATCCGCCGCTTCGACGAGCAAGACCGATGCGCCTCGCGAGGCCGCTGATCGGATCAATCCCGCCTGGTCCTTCGCGGTTGCGTCCGTCGGAACTTGCTCGAATCTCAGACCGACCTTGGCTTTGCCCGCCTGTTGTCGCGCGGCCAGGGTATAGGTATCGCGATCATCGCTTCTGCCGGGCGGCAAGATCATCGTGATCGTGGGACTCGGCTTGACCGCGTAGGAGTCTGTGATCGCGCTCAGCTCGGGATCAGGAGGAGGAACGAACGCATCGGTTCCGCACCCCGGGACCGATCCGAAAAGACTCCCGAGCAATGTGGCGATCGCCCACGCCGGCGTGACTCGAATCGACTTGACTCCGCGTAACAACAAAAGCCCGGGCCGAAGCATGGTCGCGACACCTCCGCACGCCTGGCCCGCGGCACGCCCGGCGACCTCTCAAGGGTCGCACCCTGCTCATTTCCAACAGGAACGCTTTCGTCATGCCGCGCGACTTCAGGTCCAACCGATCATAGCGGTGAACCTTCGGATTGCCAACGCCCGCGGATTCGCTCGCAGGAGGATTGCAAAGGCGAATGGGCATCACCGGCTCAGAGGGAAGCAGAGCCGATTAACCGCGAAGATCGCAAAGAAAGACAGGATTGAATCAACGAAAACGGAGGCGATTGTCGCGTCCGGACC
>JAYVYS010000084.1:0-3622 GCA_043784005.1 Isosphaeraceae bacterium | reverse complement strand
ATGATCATCGGGCGAGACAACCACTCACGATAGGCATCGTTCGACTTTCACGGTTCACAGGTGTTACAAGGGCGTCATAACATGATCATGCTGATGACGAAGCTCGAAATGAGGTCGACATGTCACTCAAACGGCTAATTTACTATAGCGCGGTGATCGGTGGCTGGTCGGCGTTCTTCGGCTGGCTGGCGACCGAGTTGTTGCTCAACCGCCAGGGTGCTTCGGGCCGGGTCGGCGTGGCGTTGACGTGCGCGCTGGTTGGAGGGGCGATCGGAGCGGGGCTGAATCTGGTGTCCGGGATGGCCAACGCGCAGTGGAAACAGCAGCTGATGCGGGCGCTGCGGGGACTGGTCTTTGGGGGCATCGGCGGGGCCTTGGGCGGTTACCTTGGAGACATCCTCTTCACTTCGGTGGGCCTCCCTCGTGGATTCGGCTGGATGTTCATGGGGGCATTGATCGGGATCGGCGAGGGGGTCTACGACCGGTCGGTTGCCAAGCTCCGCAACGGCCTGATCGGCGGGTCGATCGGTGGGCTCGTCGGCGGGTTTTTGTTCGACCCCATCCGTGACCTCATCGGTGCCAGCTCGGGAATGAGCAGCCGTGCGACAGCGTTTGTGATCCTCGGGCTGTGCATCGGCTTGCTGATCGGACTGGTCAAGGTCGTTCTCAAGTCGGCCTGGCTGACCGTCCTCGACGGCTACCGTCCTGGCCGTCAGCTTATCCTCGCGGAGAACCTGGCGGTGCTCGGTCGAGCCGAATACGCGGCGCTGCCGTTTCTCGGTCGGGGTGACGCCGACCTTGAGATTGAACACGCCCGGATCATCCGCCAGCCCGACGGTCGGTTCGCGCTGGAGGATAACAATACCCGCCTCGGGACGACCGTGAACAGCGTGCGGGTCGCCGGCCGGGTTTTGCTAAAAGATGATGACGTGATCAAGGTTGGCACCAACATGATCCGTTTCAGCGAGCGTCAACGTCACACCGACACACCGGCAACCGCCTCGCCGACGACCTACGCTCCCGCTCCGCCGCCCGTCGCCAGGCCACCCCTTCCGGGAGTGGGCGCGCCGACGTTACCGATGGGCGGTGCTCCGCCGGTCGGCGGTCAGCCACCGTTGGGAACGCGGCCCGCCCCGATCATCCCGCCGCCTCCAGGGGGTGTGTAGCCAGCGGGGGGTCCGCCACCGTTGGGGACGCGGCCCGCACCGGTCATCCCGCTGCCGCCAGGCGCAACGGTCCGCTGCCCGCATTGCAACGCATCGGTCTCGAAAGCCCTGAAGCGTTGTGGCAATTGCGGCAAAGATTTGTAATCACGCGACCGTCGCACGAAGTTTTCCCCGAGGATGGCGTGCATTGCCCTTGGAGTGTGTCAGCAAGCTCCCTCACTCCAGAGCACCGTCCTCGGGGAGAGTCATTCCTCTCGGTTACCCAAGGCCGAGAACCGGGTCACTCACCGCCGATCGTCAGCGAGTACGGAAAGTGTTCGTGAGGGAGCTTTAACGCGGTGATCGTGTACGACCAGCGACCCGTTTCGGCGTTGTCGACGTCGATCGAGAAGGTCGAAGTCCCCTCCTTGTCCAGGGCCACCCCGTTTGGACCCTTCACCGAGAGCTTGAGCCTCGCCCCCTGGTTATTAAAACTGAGAGCGAAACGGAGCTTGCCGCGCTTGTTGTGTTCGTAAGTCTGGGTGACTTTGGGATTGCTCGGGGAGGCGTCGAGCAGAGATTCCGAACGGGGGACGAACCCGCCGGTGAGCATGGTCGACCGCGACTTCTGAGTCTCCTTGGCCGTCACCGCAGTAAACACGAGAAACTGAAGGAGCTTCGTCTCCAACTCGCTGTTGACCTTTTCGTTGTGGAACGAGGTAAAGATGATCGCCCCTTGCCCGAACGGCACGCGGACCAGCAGCGGGCTCTCGACGGTCTCGCCGGTCGAGTTGGGGCGGTGGCCTGTCGTCGCCGAAGAGTTCGCCGGTTGTCCGCTCTCAATGGTCTCGCCGGTCGCGTTGGTGCGGTAGCGGCCTCGGAGGTACTCTGTTGCGCCTCGAGCGTTGAGCCGGGCTGGCATCCAATCGGGGAGGTCGAATTTCAGCTCGACGGTCGACCCGATCCGCTCGCGCAAGCCTGGATCGACAACATCGGCCGTGAGTGTCTGCGCGGCACCCGACTCGACGACGCCGCCCTCGGCGAGTTCGGGGAAGATAATTCGAAGGTACGTGAGCCGCCAGTCGGAGGCGTACAGTGTGCCCCCCTTTTCAACGAACGCGCGGAGCGCCACGCGAAGCCGCTCCAGCGCCGCCGGATCGAACCGGAGCGTCTGGACGCCGGGTCTCCCGGCCGCGCCCATCGCCTCGCCGGTGAACCACCCCGGGGCACCGGTGCCGCAGGTGAAGAAGACGACGTCGAAGTTGGCGAGCTTCGCCCCATCCTCAAGATCCTCAAGGTGGATATCGGTAAATTTGTACCCCTCCCCGAGTTCGCGTAGCAGTTTGCCCATGTCGTCGTAATTCGGGGGCGTGACGGCCAGCCGCAGGGGCACCGGGGCGGATTCCTCCTCGTTCGGTTGATCGCGACCTGAAACCAGGTGGGGTTGTCGGGGGCGCAGGGTCACTCGTGCGGATTCCTCCTCGTGCGGCGTGACTACCACGGGTGGCTGATCCGGGACCACGCGCGCCGGGGTGAACCGGTCGGCGGCGAACACAAGACCTAGCGAGATCGCCAAGGCGACGGCGACACCTCCGTCGAGAGTCGCGGTACGTGGTGAGTGGGCCATGACGTGATCTCCGGGAACTAGGGGGCGGTGGTGGGCGGGGACGCTCAAAGGAGGGTTCACCGCGGCACCTTGTCGGTTGACAGGCGAATCGTACCCCGCCCCGCGAGGTCCGGCAACCTTCTGGGAGGCGTCGAAGTCGCCGGTGCCGCAGATTCCTCCGCGTGTCCGATTGCCGATCGAACCGAAGCCTATGAGCCGCCGAAGTTCATGAGTTCACATGCCGCGTTCGGATTACGGTGGAATTCAGCACGAGTCGCGGTGACAATGCTGTGGCTTGGTGGTAGACGCGCAAGTGTCGGGCTAGCCGGGCGTCTTGAGACGGGCGGCCCCCCCCCGCGCGGGGGCGGAATGCGCCAACGTACCGACCCGGAAGGTGAACCGTCATGTCCAGCGGACCTCGCGCGCTCCTCGACACTATGGTTGCCGCACTGCTCGTCGCGGCGCTCGGGGCGGTTTCGTGGTTCGACCGGATCGCGCCCAAACCCGTGATACAGGCCCCGGAGGTCTCGATGGCCGGGACCGAACCGGTCGCTCGGCCGCCACTCGTGCGTCTCGCAGTGATCCGAGGGACGTTCGACGACATGGGTCGCCTGCTCGAAACGCTCGGCCCCGGCTATCGGTTCGAAGAGGTCGCGGAAGAAACGCTCCGGGAGGCGTCGTTCTCGACCCGTTTCGACGCGGTCTTCCTTACGTGCGACGACCACTCCAAGTCACCCGCGAGACCACCGCTCGGCCCCGTGCTCCGCGACTTCGTGACACGTGGCGGCACCCTCTATGCCTCCGACCTTCGCTTCGATGACCTCAAGGCGGCCTTCCCGGAATTCATCGACGCGAACTCTGTGACCCAAGG
>JAYVYS010000083.1:0-4605 GCA_043784005.1 Isosphaeraceae bacterium | reverse complement strand
TGGAATCCGCGATCGTTTTCATTTGACGGGATCTTCGCATAAAATAATCAACAAGCCATTCGGTATGATCAACGTGACGATGAGACCCCGACACCGGGGATGGCCGCCGTGGGAACGCCATCATCTCGGTGGGACCAGAGCACCCATTGATACGTGATCAAGATGAGATAAAGCAGCACCACGATCGGAATGAAATGACCCACGCGGAGCCTGGTGCCGAAGAGCCGGTAGTGATTCATCACCAATGACACCGGCAGAAAAAGCGCGGTAAGGACATACTTCCCGACGAGAAACGTGCCCGTTCCTTGATCCAACAGGTACGCCATGAGCGGATTCGCTTCCTCGCATCCCTCGTCGAGAAGCGAGACGGTGATCAGCCCATCGGCGAGCGTGAGGATCAGCAAAAGCGACGCCATCGCGAGGAATGTCCAAGAGACGCGGTCGACCAGATAAGGGCGGTCGTGCTCCTCCCCACGTCGCATTCGCATCCGCCGTCCGCGAAGTCGTTTCGGGCTCCAGAAAGGGAGGTTGCTCCGGCGACGGTCGGCTCCGTTCCGTGTTCCGTCCCACGGCCGCTCAGATCGTTTCATGATGATCCATTACGATTTGCATGCGACCTGGAGCGTACATCGCCGGCGATTGGACGGAACGCGATGAAGGCTCGCACTATCCGCGGGCCATCCGCAACCGGCTTGCGTTTCAACCAGTCAAGGGCCGACACGGCTCACCCCCTGAGTCGGACTCGCGACTGTTGCCACGAAAGCGGGGCGGCCGTACACACGGTCGCCCCTTTTCGATCGCGGCTTTGAGTGGAATCGACGGACTCATAAGGCTGGCATAGGATTAGTTGCCGGAACCCATATCGGACGAACCGGTGATCGGGTCATTTCCCAGCGAATTGATATCCGGGAACCCGTCGATGGAGCTGTTGCCCGAGTCGTAGCCGTCCTGCGTGAAGCTCACTGTGTATGCACCATAGCCAGCCGATGGCCCAATCCGGGTGAGTGTCTGAGTCCAACCCGCTTCAATTCCGCTACCTGACGGAGTAATGGCACCGATCGTGAAGTACTTCGGCACCGAGACCTTGATGTCGATCTTGGCGATGTCATCGGCGTAATTGCCTTCCCGCGCATGGTAACGCTCTTGCGCCGAGCGGATCGCGGCCAGGTAAGAAAAGGCTTCCGCAGCCTTCGACCGCTCAACCGACTTGATAAATCGGGGTACCCCGAAGGCCGCCAACACCCCGATGATCACGATGACCACCGCCAGCTCGACAAGTGTAAACCCCTTAAAGCCCTTCCGATTCGCCGCTGCTTTCAACATAAAACTCTTCTCCTGCTTCGGGGCCTGACATTGAGGCCACATTGCCGTATGCGTGTGATGCGTCGCGATGTGAGGAATCATTCCCCGCATCACCGGTTGCAGATTCACGAATTTCCGTGCGAGTCGATGCTGCCTCGCTCGCTTGACCCTCACATCCGCCTCTCTTGTCGCGTAGCGCGTAGAGCGAGCCCATCATCCTGGCGTTCGGACGTCGCGCTTTTGATCAGGCAGGCTGTTCAGGTCCGTTCGGTCTTGATCGCGTCGTCTCTGAGACTCTCAATAACTAGGGCAGAGAATCGAGAGCGTCAAATCCACGAGCAAATGTTCGACATAAGAAGAAAACTAGGAGTTTGGACGTACGCCAACCCGCCGCGAGGATGTCCCGTCCTCTACGATTGAGATCGGAGAAGTTCGACAAATGACCGAGCAGGCTCCACGTCGCCTGTACCGCGAGCGCGGAAAAAAAGAAGCGCGCGCTTGCCTTTGATTTCCTGGCGGAAAGGTTTGCGATTGCTCAGTGAATTGCCGTCCAGGGGTTGAGCGGGCACCGCGCAGGCAAACCATCGCCCCGGTGTGATCAATGAGTAACGCGGCTCAATCTCACGGATATCGGCCGGAAAGGAAGCTGACGCGATTAATCCGCAGTCAGTGGGTAGTCCAGACGGGAGCAATGACCCTGACGTTCCACTCTCGCTTCGCGCACGCGATCGGAACAACCACCGTCAGCATGAACCAGAAATGAGCGAAGCTCCCGGCCATGACCCATAGGTGAAACACCTCGTGCGAGCCGACGACTCCCGGCCAGATCACCGGCCAGTGCATCAGGTTCAACAACGCTCCAATACTGTAGAAGACCCCACCGACGATCAAAGTTCGCAGTGATCTGTCGGGGTGCGTTCTCGCGATCTCGTAATAGCAGAACAACGCTCCCCACCCCAAAGCCAGATATTCGCAAGTGGCCAGGGAGCGGGGAAGTCGGATGTTCGCGAGGAGAAGCACCGACGACAACAGCGTGTTGGTCCAGACCGCCGCGAGAGTTCCCCACCGCCATCTCCTCTGGAGCAAATTCCACGCGACCGGCGTATAGCTTCCGGCGATCAGCAGGTGGATTCCCACGTGATCCAATCGATCAAGAAAGTCGATCCGGTTCTTATCGACGCGAACCCCATGATAGAGTGCGCTTCCGAGGTAACACGCGGATAGACTCAGTCCGAAGACTACCAGACTGAGTCGCTTGGCGCGGTCCTCGCCGCAACGCCGCCAAAGGATGACCGTGGCGGGGAACGACAAGATCAACCAGATTGCGTGACTCCACGCGCTGAAAGGTTCTCGCAATTCTAGGATGCTCATGGCGTTCACCGTCGGGAGAGGATGGGTGAAAGCAAGAAGTGAACGATCACCCCTGAAAGAAAATCCGAACGTATCGGAGCGACGTTCAGGGCTCGTTGTTGTTTTCTTCGACCACGGAACCTCTCAAATGCAGGTTTCGTACCGAGAGACGAATGGCGAGGTTTTGCATATTCAGTCAAGTCGGCCGAATCCGGTCTGTTCCTCGGAGGTTGTGGCGATTCCTACTTCTATTCTAGCGCCTGATCCGCCGGGTCGAGGTCTCGGTCGTGGATTTTTCGTGAAGGTCGTCCGTCTCGCGATCAATAGGCATCATGAAGAGGCATTGCTCGCACGCCTAGGATTGGTTACGACGGTTGGATCAGAACACCCAACGTCCTCGAAGGTTGACATTCCATGCGATACCGACCCCTTGGCCCCACCGGTGTGCTCGTCAGCGAGATCTGCCTTGGCACGATGACGTTCGGCGAAGGCTGGGGCATCGGTGGGATTGACGTTTCAAAGGCGACGATCCTGTTGAATCGTGCCATCGACGCCGGGATCAATTTCGTCGATACGGCCGATCTTTACAGCGGTGGCAAATCCGAAGAGATCCTGGGCGAGGCCCTGCGGGGGCGTCGCGACCGGGTTGTCCTGGCGACAAAAGCCTTGGGACGAATGGGCAAAGGCGCGAACGACACGGGCCTAAGCCGCTATCACCTCGTCCGCGCGTGTGAGGATTCACTGCGACGACTCGGGACCGATCGCATCGACCTTTATCAAATCCACGGATTTGACGCGCTTACGCCGCTCGAAGAAACCTTGGCCGCGCTGGACATGCTGGTGCGTTCGGGAAAAGTGGTTTCGATCGGGTTTTGCAACCTGGCGGCGTGGCAGGCCGCGAAGGCGCACGGGATCTCGAACGCCAAGGGGCAGGCCAGGTTTGTGAGTGCCCAGATGTATTACAGCCTGGTCGGTCGCGACATCGAGCACGAGGTGGTTCCCTTCTGCCAAAGCGAAGGGCTCGCGCTTTTGCCTTGGAGTCCGCTCGCAGGAGGGTTCCTCACCGGCAAGTATCATCGCGAACAAGAAAAGAACCCCGCGGGAAGCCGATTCGCGACCAGCCAGTTTGGCGAGTTCCCCCCTGTGGACAGGTCAAAAGGTTTTGATGTGGTGGACCAGATGACGACGATCGCCTCCCAGCGAAACACGACACCCACCACGATCGCGATCAAGTGGCTATTGAGCCGCCCCGCGGTGACGTCCGTCATCATCGGCGTGCGACACCTGGAACAACTTGACGCCAACCTCGCCGCCACGACGCTGGACCTGCCTCAAACGGACCTCGATTCACTGACAACGATGACGGCTCCCCCCGAGCTTTATCCGAACTGGATGATCAAGCGACAATCCGCGAACCGGGTCATTTGATTTGACGGGCGGAAGGATGGAATCGGCTTGAAACATCCGTTCGAGAACAGTCCCGAGTTTCGACGTCTGCTCCAGGGGGATTTTGAACCCGATCTGGCCCGGATCGCGCTTGAGATCGCGCGCGACGCCTATCCCGCACTCGACATGGAGGCCTATCTCCTCCGGCTCGAACTCCTCGCCGACCGAGTTCGCGAGCGTTGCCATTCCCTGGAAAAGCCGCGACTGGTGCTCGGTCAGATCAACTGGGTTTTGTTCGTTGAAGAGGGCTTTCAGGGCAACGCCGATCAATACGACGACCCCAGAAACAGTTATCTCAACGAAGTTCTCGACCGAAAAATGGGGATTCCGATCACGCTCTCGGTGGTGTACTGGCGCGTGGCGGAAAGGGTGGGTCTGAGGGTGGGCGGCTTGAACCTCCCTGCGCACTTCATGTTGCGAGTCGGCTCGACGGCTCAAGATGCGATCATAGTGGACCCGTTCCACTCCGGTGCGTTGCTCGATCGCGAGGGCTGTCGCAAACAGATT
>JAYVYS010000082.1:0-12697 GCA_043784005.1 Isosphaeraceae bacterium | reverse complement strand
AAAGAGGGCGAGACGGGAACCAAAGGCGTGCTCGTCGAGGAGACGCCTGAACTCGATACGTATGAGACGCGTCAGCGCGTGCGGATCGCCGTAGGAGTTGTCCTTTTCAGCATCGTCGCACTTACCAGCTTTTTCATCTACAAGGCATTCGCGCCGGCTCCTGATCTCTCTGAGGACGGCCTTTCGGCGGAGATGATGGCAACGACGGGAGCCTCCGGGAATGCTCGCGAAAAGGCCGAGCAAGAGGCGCGCATCCTGTTTCAAAGGGCGGGAGAGGCGGCCAGAAACGGTAAGCCTGAGATGGCGATCGCCCTCTTGAAAAAAATCACCACCGCCTATTCCTCAACCCAGATCGTTGTTGAGGCCAAACAAGCCCTCGATCATCCTTCGCAGAACTTGCCGCTCTTTCTCGACTCGCCAACCGTACTTGCTTCCCCTTCCGACCCGAAAGCCCCCGCCCCCGAATCAAAGAAGGTCGACACCAACGTTGTCGACGCCACCAAGCCGGCGATTCCTAATGGGGCGGCGGGCGATACCGGTCTGATCCTGCCTGCGAATCCGGCTGAGCCCGCGCGAACCTCCGCGGTCGCTCCATCGACCTCGAGCCTCGCGACCAAATCCTTGCCGTCGGGCTTCAAACCTCGACAGGGGACCGCCGTGCATCCGTCAGGGTGGCCAATCGAAATCGTGGGTGACCGCGACGGGGCTCCGCTCATGCTCGTCCATGGCGACACCTTCACTCAAGGGCGAGATGAGGGAGACGCCGCGGAGGGTCCCGCCCATCAAGTGGTTCTGGGTACCTATTACATCGACCTTCACGAGGTCACAGTGCGGCAGTTTGACCTGTTCCAGAAGGAATCCAGCAAGCGAACCGAGCGGGCGCGGGCGATCGCCAAAGACCCGGCCCTCGCCAACGCGAGCGAAGACGAAGACCTCCCCGTCACAATGGTAAGTGCCCGAGACGCCAGCGATTTCGCGGCCTGGGCGGGCAAGCGGTTGCCCACCGAAGCCCAGTGGGAGGCCGCCGCTCGCACACCTGATGGTCGCATCCATCCCTGGGGTCGGGAACCGGCGACCTGGGCGAAACCTCGAATCTCCCGTCAAATTGACCCCATTCGTTCGTACGCTCTCGACGTATCCCCTTATGGAGTCTTCGACCTCGCGGGCAACGCCTGGGAATGGACCAAGGATTGGTACGACCCCAAGTATTACCAGTCCTTCAAAACAAGTACCGCGAGCAATCCCAACGGCCCGACGGTCCGACCCAAGTCCGCGCAACTCGTCGTAAAAGGCTCGTCGAAGGAATGGTTGGTCTCGAAACGAGAGGGACTTCGTTTTGATACGCGGCTGCCCTACCTCGGTTTCCGTTGCGTCCTTCAAGTGGAAGGCCCGGGGAACGCCTTTGAACCGGCGGCGGCTGCGGGCCAGCCCGTGAGCAAACCCGCGGTGGGGCAGCAAGGCGGAGGCGACGTGCCGTTTTAACGTCGTTGAGGAATTCGTCCGCAAATGATGCGGAAGAACGCGGAGAAGAAAACACGACTGTCTCTTATCCGCGCTCGTCCGTGATCGATATCCTTAGCGGACGACTCAGGGCTCGTTCGAATCGATTCCCGCATCGAGAACCTTCGAGATCCGGAACTTGCTCTCTTCAAGATGAGCCCGGGTTGTGTCGTCGATGGGTATTTCCTTCTGATCGAGCACTTTGCCGATCTTCGAATTGATCTCCTTGAGGTGGAGACGCGCGAGGCTGCGGGCATCGGCGGGGTACGACTGGTTTCCGAGGAAAATCACGAAAGCGAACATGTCGTTATACGGCGAACGCCGGTCGCCGAGCACCATTGTGGAGAGACGCCGCAGATACTCGCGCTGAAGGTTGCGGCGGATGGTTGAAAGGGCGAACGCCTTGTCTTTGGCCACACCGGGGGTTGCGGTGGGGTTGTTCAACTCGGCGAAAATCCCGTCGGTCAGGCTGCGATACACCTCGGAAGGGCGAAGCGCATCGGCACCGGCTTCGACCTGGAGTTCCTGGTTCGCCAGGCGAGAAAGGACGTCGGCGGAGAGGCAACGGCCCAGCACGATCTTTTGAATCCCCAGCAATTCCTCGTTGACCGGGTAGTCGATCCCGCCGCCGTAAAAGAACCCTGAGCCGTCGTACCACTTGTCGGAACCCAACCGTCGAAGCAAGCTAGGCGAGAATTTGAACGCCTTGTCGCTCAGGATCTGATCGACGAGAAACGCCAACGACTCGCGCTGCTTGGCCGCGGCGACGGGAACGACCGGATCTCGGGCGGCTTTCCCCTTGTGGTCACGTGAGACCGACTGTCCTCCGACGTTTGAAACGACCAGGAACGCACCGTTGCCCCACTGGTTCAAGAGGATGCTGAAGGCTTCGCGAACCCGAGCGAACGACTCCCCGTCCTTGATGACCTTGGCGTCGAGGTCCTTCAGAAGCTCGGTCGCCAGTGCGATCCGGTCCTTGGCGAACCGGAGCGTGTCGGAGCCGAGGTCGTAGGTGTTCACGAGCGGGTCGTCATTAAGCATCATGTCTTCGTCGGTGGCGAAAACGAGGTCGGCTTCCGGCGATCGCGTGGCGATCTTCTTGAGTTCGGTCGCTTCGTCGCCATTGATGGGCTTGTAAGCGTATTCGATCGCCCAATAGTCGTAGGGGCCGATCGTCGTCGTGGTGTAGTCGCCCTGTTTCTGGCCCTTCGGGGCGATGTTGATCGGGTTGTAATCCATCACGCTCCCCGCCATGCCCTTCACCCGAGTGATGCTCGTGTCGTTAAGCTGCTCGGCGGTGAGCATGGTGCTTGCCTTGAAGTTGTGCCGTAAGCCGAGCGAGTGACCGACCTCGTGCATCACCACTTCCTTGATGAGCTGACCCATCATCTCGTCGGGAAGCTTGGCCTCGGGCTCTTTCTTTTCCTTATCCTTGTCTTTGTCTTTGTCGTCGGCGGCGAGCGCCAACGCGGCGAGGCCCAGTTCCGGCCTCATTCCGTACGTGAACGTACACGCGGTGAGCTTGCCTGCCGATTGCCTCTGGCGCAGTTTGGCGTGAAGCTCGTTCCATTCGGAGGGGACAAGCTCAGGACGCGGTGAACCCGTCCGGGTCGTCTCGGAGAGCAGGCTGCCGCGGGCCTTGGCCAGAGGAAAGGGAAGTCCAAAACCCTCCTTCGCCGCCATGATCGGGCTCAAGATGCGGCCCACCGAGAGCGGCTCGCGAGACGGACTCGATGCGCCGTCGCGACCGGTCGGGATCACCGAGCCGGTCAAAAACGCATACTGTTCCTTCCAGGTCCGAATCCAGCTCGCATCGAAGATCACATCACCATCGATCATCTCCCCGGAGAGCGGGTTTGATCGAAGGCATGACATGGCATAAGTCATGTTGGTCGTGATCCAGCGGAACGTGCAATAATTGATGTCTTCAGGATCGAAGTCATCTCGTCCTGATTCCTGCCAGCGCACGCTGATGGCCTCGCGGAAGCCGATCTTTTCGAAGGCCTTGTTCCACTCGCGAATACCCTCCTCGACATAGGGCCGATATTCGTGAGGGACCGTGTCCTCAACATACCAGACGATCTGTTTCTTCGGAGGTGAGAGCTTGGCTTTGGGGTCCGACTTTTCAAGACGCCAGCGGTTGATCATACGAACGCGGGTCGAATCCGGGTCGTTCAAACCGAAATCTCTGGTCGAATTCAAGAAATGCCCGACCCGGTCGTCGGCGAGGCGGACGTGATACCCGGCATCTGGAATCTTGGCGATGCTGTAGTGAATCACCACTGTCTTGCCGCGCTGATCGATCACGCCGTCACTGCCGCCTCCGAACATGAGGTATTGACCACCGCCGGAACCTCCGAAGGTGGCTTCGACCTCGATCTCGACATTGTTAGGGAACGACTTAATCTTGTGATAACTTGTCCGGTTTCGGTCGAGGTAACCAAAGTTGAGCTGGGCGAAGTCACCCAGAAAGATGTCGGAGAAATCGACCAAAACGCCCTGACCCCCCATCGCATTGATGGAGAGGATGGGAAGGGCCATCAAGATGGAGTCGGTGTAGTTTTGCTTGACGGCTTTATCGAGCGAGGCGTCTGACGGGGCCTTGAAGTGGGTGTTTTTCCGGATCAATTGAACCTTATCGCCTACGCGGTGGAGGCTGAGCACCCACTCGTCACCAAAGTTCAAGGGCTGACCGGCCATCGCGAGGCCTCGCGCGATGGCGATCGGCATGAGAAACGGCTGGTCAAACTGATGAGGTCCAATCTCGGCGTAGAGATGGTCATCCTTCAAATGCAGGTTAAAGAAGCCTTCGTGTTTCTGCGCCCCTTTGACGACATCGTTGAAGTCGCGAAACTTCTTGTCCTCGGACGAGCTAGGCGGCATCGGGGAAGACTTGGTCTTTGCCGGCGTCGGCTTATGGTCGTCATCCGCTCCGATATCTTGGGCTTCAAGCGGTACGAATCCCAGCACAATCACCAAGGCCGCGGACCAGCCTGACAACTGGAGTCTTTTCATGGTGCCCTCATGCGACGCGGTTCATTGAGACTGAGGTTAGAAACGCTGACCCCGGTCAGGTTTTCGCCGGGTGCATCCCGGCCCCCGAATCTTTTCCCCAACCCTCAAAACTATCGTGGTCGAGCGGTTCACGACGCCGCAAGCCCCGTTCTGAAAGAATTAGGGAGACTTTGCGGGTTCTACCGGCCGCATGAAAATGGAGAATCGTCGGCACGTGAGAGGTCGAGCTTTGATGACAAATCATTCAACATCCCCGGTCCGCTCAGATTCGATGAGCCAATCCACAGTGCGAAAAATGCTCTCGCGATAGGTCAGTCCTGGAGACCATCCCAGACGAATCCGGGCTTTTTCCGTGCTGTAGATCAGTCGGCGACCCATCAGCCAGGTGGCATACCGCGTCACCCAAGGCGGCTGGCGTTGACGCAACAGTCGGCCTTTCGCTTCCATGAGGAAGGCTACGGTGTATGCGACCTTGAATGGGACCGTTCGACGAACCGGCTGAGCCCCGGATGCCTCCGCCATGAGACTGAGAAATTCGCGCTGGGTGATCGGCCCCTGGTTGGTGATGTTGTAGGCCTCCCCAACGGAAGCCGGGTCGTTTGCGGCCAGGATCGCCGCATCGGCCACGATCCCTACATAGACAGCGCTCAGCGGGTTGTCGCCCCGACCGATCAACAAGACTTTTCGATGACGGAGCCGCTCCACGAGTCGCACCGTCGTGGTTCGGTCACGCTCTCCGTAGAGCCAACTGGGACGGATGACGGTGAGGGGAAGGTCTTTGGCTTCGGCGCGTTCCCAGAGGAGTTTTTCCGACTCGACCTTGCTTCGTGTGTAGGCGTCCCAGATCCACATGTTTTGTCCCATCGGCGCAGTCTCGTCGATCGGCGGACCCCCCTCCTCTGGGTGCCCATAGGCGCTTGTGGAACTGATGTGGAGGAACCGTTTGATGCGAGCCCTTGTTGCCGCGTCGGCAAGGGTACGGGTCGCATCAATGCAGCCTGTTTGAAACTCTCGCCAGGGGCCCCAGTCACCGACCTTCGCAGCGGAGTGATAGACAATTTCAACGCCTTCGACCGCGCGCGCGCAAGCCTCGGAATCCGTTAAATTCCCCGATACGATTTCGACGCCGAGCGTTTGGAGAAAGCGCTGATCGCTTGCGGGTCGTACAAAGGCCCGGACGCGACGGCCTCGCGCGACAAGCCTCTCGGCGATATGGCTGCCGAGCATCCCCGTCGCGCCAGTGACGAGGTCGAGAGGGGCGTCGAACGGTACGCTCATGCGAGATTCCTTGGAGGCGGTCGCGTGATTCAGGCTCTTCGTCCTCGTGATTATGACCGATGGGCGATTCCGGTGCGGCGGTTCCTGTCTCAGATTCTTTCATAGTCGCAAATCATTATAAAATAGTAACTTATGAAAAATTTGTTAGAGAACGGTTGGTTTGGACGCGGCCATCGTCCAAGATCTCGAAGCGCCCAACGCGTTTGTTTTGGGGAAAATCCAGGAAAGTCATCTGGGACGACGTCCCGTTGGAGTTGTGAGGCAGGCGGCGCGCGCCGCGCCTGCCGTCGGGTCGCCGCGGGCGGCGATTGACTGTCGAAACCCGGACGCTGGCTCCCAACACCCGGAACCCCCATGGCGGAAGAAACCATCGATCCCGGTCTGCTCGAGCAGACAAAGAACCAGATCCGTAAACTCGTGGCAGAGATCGCCGACCTCGCCGAGTCGGACATTCAACCCACCGAGTTCTACGTTGAATTCCTGAATCGCTCCGTGGCCGCGGTCGCGGCTTCGGGGGGCGCGTTCTGGATGCTCGACGGGCGCGGTAGTCTCAAACTTCAACACCAGTTGGAGTTCCGACTTACCGGACTCATGGATGGCCGAGCCAAGACGGCGCCGCACGACGCATTGCTCGGGTGCATGATCCAGGCCTCGCAGCCTCAGATCATCCCGCCGGGTTCCACAATCGAGGGGGTCCCCAACGCGGGCAATCCCACGCCATTCGCCCTGATTATCGCGCC
The DNA here is from genome assembly GCA_043784005.1 of Isosphaeraceae bacterium. Classification (GTDB taxonomy): domain Bacteria; phylum Planctomycetota; class Planctomycetia; order Isosphaerales; family Isosphaeraceae; genus JAYUFP01. The sequence continues at coordinate 6,164 of JAYVYS010000082.1, read as the reverse complement.
TCTCACGGTAGATAAACAGGTCGTCGGCATGATTGAAATCATGATGGACCCGACCCGTCGGGCGGCCACGCAGAAGAGTACGCTCCGGTTCGTGAGCGACCTTTGCGACCTGGCCGCGAGTTACCTCAAGAACCGGCAGATGCGACAAATGGTGTCGCAGCAACGGCTCTGGAACCAGCTCGAAGGGTTCACGCACCAGATTCACCACTCCCTTGATCTCAAAGAGACGTCCTACGCGGTCGCCAACGATGGGAAGCGGTTAGTCGGTTGCGATCGGCTCAGTGTCGCGATGAAAATCGGCGGCCGGATCATGGTCGAAGCCGTCAGCGGCCAAGAGGTCGTCGAACAGCGCTCGAACTTGATCCGCGAGCTTACTCACCTCTGCAAGGTGGTGGTGAAGTCGGGCGAAGACCTCGTTTATACCGGCAACACCGAAGGGTTTTCTCCCGATATTCGCGACGCCCTTGAGCTTTACGTCGACGAATCGGGCTCGAAGGCCGTGATCGTGACGCTTTTGCACAAGCCTGACGACGAACAGCCCGGCGATCAGCCCAAGGATCGCGAGAAGGTGCCGTTCGGTTGCCTCGTGGCCGAACAAATCGGCGACGAAATGGCCCCGACCGACGCGCATGCGAGGACCGAGGTTGTTTCTCGCCACGCATCGACCGCGCTCTGGAACGCGCAAGAGCATGACAAGATTTTCATGCTTCCCGTTTTGAAATTGATGGGTTCTCCCTGGAGGTATTTCCGGGGCCGCACGCTCGCCAAGATCCTGGGAGTGCTCGGCGCGATTATCGGTGTGATCTTGATCCTTACCTTCGTGCCTTATGAGCTTACGATCGAGGGAAAAGGTTCACTCCTTCCCGAAGGTCGACAAATCACCTACGCCCCGGTCGCCGGGATCGTGATGGATGTTCCCGTCGAACACGGGATGCACGTCAAGAAGGGTGACACGCTCGCGAGAGTCGATAGCCGTGATCTCGAGAAGGAGCGCAAGAAACTCTTCGCAGACATGCAGGCGGCCCAGACTCAGGCCAACTACCTCTCGATCCAAGCCCACAAGGCGAGCTCGACCGGCAACGAGGAAGAATACAATCAGGTTCAGGGCCAGATGGCGGAAGCCAAGATCAAGGGTGATAGCGCCAAGCAGCAAATCGCGATCGTCGACGAGCAGATTGACTCAATGACCATTCGCGCTCCGCTGGACGGCGTGGTGACCACCTGGGAAGTTCAGAAGAACCTCAAAGGGCGGCCGGTCGAAATCGGCCAAGAGTTGATCACGGTCGCCGATGTCTCCGGGACGGATTGGGTCCTCGAAGTCGATGTTCCCGACGACGACATGGGACCGATCTTGAGGGCTCAGCACAAGCTCGAAACCGAGATCAAGGAGGGCAAAAAGCCTTCCGGAACCACGCTTTCGGCCTACTTCTTCGTCGAGACCGACCCTGCGCACCGCTACCACGGATACGTGAAGCGGATCGCCGCGAAGGCCGAACTCGTCGAGACGAAGCACGTTGTCAAAGTTACCGTCTCCTTCAGCGACGACGTCCGCAAGAACTACCTCAAGCTGAACCAAGGGCTTCGGCCCGGCTCGGGAGTCCGGGCGCGAGTCGAATGCGGCGAAGCTCGCCTCGCTTATGTCATTCTCCGCGACGTGGTCCATTTCTACTACGAGACCATCCTGTTCCGCTGGCCATTCCTGCGTTGAGTTCCTCACTTGAATCGTACAACCTCCATCCCCCATCCCGGACCCGAGGCCTTGCCCAGCCGGACAGGCCAAGCCGAGCAGGAGATTCGCCAATGACGTTCCCGAAGAAAACCATCACGGCGGCTGTCAGCTTCGCGGCCGTACTGACTTTTTTGAGCCTGGGCCACGTTCTTTCCGCTCAAAACCCCAGATCGGCCGACCCCGAGGCGCTCATTGTCGATGAGGCGACCCTGACCTGGATCGAGGAATCGAATGTCGCGGCACTTCGTGAAGGGGTCGTCGACCGGATGGAACTGACGATCGGGACTCCGGTCGCCAAGGGGAAACCCATCGGCTACCTTCACTCCGAACTGATTGAACTCTCGGTCAAGAAGGCGGCCCTCATCGCCAAGAGCACGGGTCCGCTCGAAAAGGCGAAAGCTCAAAAGGAACTCGCCATCGCGGTCGTCGCCCGTAACAAGCGGCTGAACGACCGGAGCCGAGGGGCTGTCTCCGAGGAAGAAATGCAGAAGGCCGAAGCCGAGCTCAAAGTCGCCGCGGCTCAGGTCCACGAAGAAGATGAGAAAGTCGAGATCAACCGGGCCGATTTCGACATTGCCCAGCGTACTCTCGTCGAGCACACGATTGTCGCTCCGTTTGACGGCGTTGTGATCAAGCGAATGAAGCATCCCGGCGAGAGCGTTCGGGCCAACGAGGCGGTTGTCCGGCTGGGCAATCTTAACAAACTTCGCGCTTATGCTTATATCCCAGTCGACTATGCCGACCGCGTCAAGGAAGGTCAGATCGTTGAACTTCAGAGGCGGTATAGCGGGGCGCGGAACAACTCGCCCGCCGCTCAGAAGCGGTTCCGAGGCAAGATCACGTTTGTGGACCCCGAAGTACAGCCCATCGCCGAGACGGCGGTGCGGATTTACGCCGAGTTCGATAATCGTGATCGGGAACTCATGCCAGGCCTCAAGGCCACGATGATGATTTACTTGAACTCCGTCGCCGAAGCCAACACTACGAACGCGGCGGTTCCGGCCGTCGGAGCCCGCACCGAGCCGTCGGGTGTCGATCGTTAAAGTTCCAAGGGCTAGCGATCGTAGGGTGGGTCAAGTCTTCGATGCCCACCAAGCTTCAGACAATGATGAGCCTCGAAGACGCGACCCACCCTACAAAATCTTCGCATCCTGATATCCTGATCCTTCCGCCGAGGGCTTTCGACCGATGAGCTCCGCTCCCTCCCTGACCCCCTCGGCGACCCCAATGGGACAGGCCGCCGAGCACCTTCAGGTCAAGCTTCGGCCCGATCTCATCGTCCAACCTCAGTTTTACGAGGGGATGACCCACTACGTCGTCAAGGACCCGATCGGCCTGAAGTATTTTCGATTCAAGATCGAAGAATATTTCCTCCTTCAGCAGTTCGACGGCAAAAACACACTCCAGGACGTCAAAAAGTCGTTCGAACGAAAATACAGGCCTCAGACCATCTCGATTGAAGACCTGACGCGATTCACCGCGCAACTCCACGAAGCGGGGATCGTTCAAATCGATAGCCCGGACCAGGCCAAGGTCTTGATCCGTCGCCGTCGTAAGAACCGCTGGAAAAAACTTTGGCAGTTTCTCGCGAATATCCTCTACATCAAAATTCCGATCATCGATCCCGAAAAATTGTTGACGGGGATGTACCCCTATTTCTCCTGGATCTATACCAGGACGTTTATCGTCTTCAGCGTTAGCATGATGTGCGCGGCGCTCACACTCGTGGCCAGCCAATGGACCGAGTTTTATACGAAGCTCCCCGAGTTTCAGAGCTTCTTCAACTGGTACACCATCTTCGCCTTCTGGTGTAGTCTCGGCATCGTCAAAGTGATTCACGAATTCGGACACGGGCTCACGGCAAAGCACTTCGGAGGTGAGGTCCACGAGATGGGGATGCTCTTCCTCGTCCTCACCCCCGCGCTTTATTGCGATGTCACCGATAGCTGGCTCTTGCCCAGCAAATGGAAGCGAATCTGGATCTCCGCCGCGGGAATCTATGTCGAGTGCTTTCTCGCAAGTATCGCCACGTTTGTGTGGTGGAACACGCAACCCGGGCTCTTGAACAGCCTTTCGATGGCGACGATGTTCATCTGCTCGGTGAACACCATTATGTTCAACGCCAATCCCCTGCTCCGTTACGACGGCTATTACGTCATGGCGGACTGGCTAGAAATCCCCAACTTGCGGATCAAGAGCACGCAATTTTTCACCTACTTGTTCCAGGAGAAAGTCCTGGGTCTTGAAATCCCGGTGCAGAGCTACATGCCCCGGTCGCGGCGGTCTCTGTTCGTGACTTACGCGGTCGCGAGCTACGTCTACCGTTGGGTCGTTACCTTTAGCATCATTTTTTTCCTGACGCAGTTCCTCAAGAAGTGGAAACTCCAGTCCATCGGTTACATGATGGCGGGAGGTTCGCTCGTCCCGCTTTTGGTGATGCCGCTTTACCAGATGTTCAAGTTCGTTCGCACCCCGGGGAGAATGCGTAAGGTGAAAAAGGCACGTGCGGCGGCTTTCGCGGTGGCGTTCGTCGCCATCGTTGTCGGCGTTCTGATGATCCCGACGCCCCTTCGCGTTCAAGGGACCCTGGTACTCAAACCCGCGAAACCGCAAGAGCTTTACGCCGAGGTTCCCGGGCGGCTTGTCCAGTTGTTCGTTCGCGACGGAGAGTGGGTCTCCAAGGGAGCGGTGCTCGCCACACTTTCCAACCCCGAAAAGATGCGGGAACGGACGAGCCTTCAGGAACAGCAAGGCGTGAGCTGGGCCAAGGCCCGCTGGTTTAGCCACACCGATAGTAACGAGAGCAGGGCGTTGCAGCGTCAGAACGAACAGATGGCCAATGACCTTGAACCCATGATCAACAAGGTTGCCGAACAGATCGGCAAGCTCACACTCGTCGCCGACCGCGACGGCCAGGCGATCGGCGTTCCTCACAAGGAAACCCTCGGCCAATGGGTCAAACCGGGCAAGCCGTTCTGCGAGGTCGGCGATCCAAAGAAGCTGGAAGCGCACCTGATTCTCGAACAGGGCGATATCGAGCTGATCAAGGTCAATCGCAGAGCCTGGCTCAAGATCTACGGAGACTCGGAAGTCACCTGGAAGAGCCAGGTTAGCGAAATCGCCGAACGTAATCGGGAAGAAATCCCACCCGAACTTTCCAACTTGGCCGGTGGCGAGGTCGCGACCAAGCAAGATCCGAAGTCGGGTCAGGCCAAGCCGATCAACGCGGTGTTCGAGGTCATCATTCCCGTCGACAATCCGAACATGGTGCTTCAGCCCGGACTTAGAGGCTTCGCCAAGATCGACGGTGGCTCGGCCACGCTTGGCTGGTGGCTCTGGCGGTCGCTCTCGAAGACATTCCATTTCAATCTTTGAGTCGCGAACTTAGTCCTTGCCAATGGTTACGAAATCCGCCCGTGCCCGCGTCTTTTTAAGACCTCGGCACGGGCGTCTCGTTTTCTACTCATTCTCGTGGCATCGGGAAGACGGAGCCACTTCTCCGTCCCACGACGGGCGATCGGTTCAAGCCAGGCGACGATTCAAGCGAACTTGGCATGGCCAAACGTCCTATTGAGAGGGACCGGTGCGACGAGGGCCTCGCGTCGCGCCTTCGGACGATCTTGACGGAGAAGTTGTTTCCGATGTAAGATCGGTCAGACACTCGACTTATTACGGTTTTAACGATTTTTTGGCGCAAGGCGAATCCGGCAATGGAACTGCTCACAGAGATCTGGGACAAGACGACCGACGCGATGACGTCCCTCTCCGAAGGAGTCTCGTCGGGCTTGATCCGCCTCTTTGGCAACTCGAACGAACGGCAGATTCGCCGGATGCGTCCGATCGTGACCCGGATCAACGAACTCGAACCGGCAATGCAAGCGCTGAGCGACGAGCAGTTGCGCGCCAAGACGCCCGAATTCCGGGGGAGACTGGCCAAAGGTGAGCCGCTCGACGACCTTCTTACCGAGGCTTTCGCCGCGTGTCGGGAATCGGGACGTCGCTTTCTGAAGATGCGACATTATGACGTTCAGTTGATGGGTGGAATGGTCCTCCACGGCGGCAATATCGCCGAGATGGTGACGGGTGAAGGCAAGACCCTGGTCGCCACGCTCGCCGCGTATCTTAATGCATTGCACGGTAATGGCGTCCATGTCGTCACGGTCAACGACTACCTCGCCCGCCGCGATGCCGAGTGGATGAGCCCGATCTTCACCGGCCTGGGGATGACCGTCGGCGCGATCCAATCTGAAATGGAATCGCACGAGCGACAGCAAGTTTACGCTTGCGACATCACATATGGCACCAACAACGAATTCGGCTTCGATTATCTTCGCGATAACATGAAGCCAACGCGCGATCTTCAGGCGCAGGGCGAACTTCATTACGCGATCATCGACGAGGTCGATAGCATCCTCATCGACGAGGCGCGAACGCC
>JAYVYS010000081.1:0-2274 GCA_043784005.1 Isosphaeraceae bacterium | reverse complement strand
GAGGTCACGGACGACCACTCGATACTTGCCCTCAGCGGCGGGTGTGAAAGTGAGTTCAGGATCGCGGGAATCGCCGGAGTCGTCGGCCTCGGCCAGGGTCTTGCCATCGGCGTCGAGAACTCGGAGGACCGCGTCGAGAGGCAGGCCAAGGGTCCGAGATTCAATGCGGAAGACGGACTTTTCGCCCTTTTTCAGACTGATCAGAAAGACGTCTCGATCGCCTGGAGGATCAATTCTTCCGCTCACAGTGCACCCTTGAGAAAGCTCTTGAGGCTGGGCCAAATCGTTGGGTTCGACCTCGACCACCGAATTGCCCGTGACGCGCCGGACCTCGGCGCTCCCCGCTAACAGCGGGTGAAAAAGGGAGAGGACCTCATGCTGATCGCCGGCGGGAATAGTCAGAACGAGGTCAGATTCAGGGATGTTCGACCCGAGCGCGGTAACCGGAGTCGGGCTGTCCTGCGAGATGGCAAGCGGAAAGACGTGTTCGAGAAAGCCGCCGGTCGTGAGTGTGAGCCGATAGATGAAGGCGTCTCCCCCAGCGAACCGGATACTACTGTCGGGGGTCGAGGGGAAAGCGAAGAGGCGGACGGTGTATATTCCTTGCGCTGGTGCTTCGAAAATGATTCGTGGGTCACGGCTCACGGTGTCGTTGTTCTGGGCCAGCACAAAGCCAGCCGCCGAAACGACCTGTAAGACGGCGTCCATGGGCGAACCGAGATGGCGATTGGCTTCAAGGTCGGCCACGAGCCGCTGTCCTCGCTCAAGATTAACAGCGAATCCGTCGACATCACCCGACCGGGAGAGACGTCCATTGACGGTAGCCGCCACGAGTCCGATCGACTGCGGACGAAGGGGGTTGTCGTTCGGCTCCTCCTCGACGATTTCCGGAAGCGTACCGACGAGAAAAGGGCGGAGGCTTGTGGCTCCCTCCTCGTCATAAAGACGCACCCAGCGCACACCTGGCTCAGCGTCGGCGGCCACCTGAATCGACAATTTCCCCTTCTCCGCACCGGCCTCAATGGAAAGACCGTTACCCTCAACCCAGCACTTCACCGGCCAATGATCGAATGTTCCGGACGATGTCACTGTTAAGGATTGGCCGCGTGCGGCACCGGCGGGAAAGAATCCGGTCAACGTCGGCGCTTTGGCAACTGCGACGGAACTGCCCGCGACCAACAGAGTGGCCGAGATCAGCGCGACAGTCCGCAATCGCTGTGTCATCCCATCAACTCCCGAATTAGGGTCGGATCAGATACCAGGTAGGTAGGACGACCGCTGGGAGTATGCAGGATCTTACCCGGGTCGATTCCCAGTTTCGTGTAGACCGTGGCCGCGAGGTTTTCCGGGGAAAGGACGCGTTCGCTCGCGGCGTAACCACGGGCGTCAGTCGCGCCGACAACCTGGCCTCCCGGAGTACCGCAACCAGCGACCAGTACCGACATGGCATTCGACCAGTGGTCACGCCCCGCGTCCTTATTAATTTTCGGTGTCCGGCCGAACTCACCGAGCGCAAGAACCAACGTCGAATCCAGTAATCCGCGCTGGTCAAGATCGTCGATGAGGGTCGCGATGGCGGATTCGAATGCGGGCATTCGCTTCTCGAAGCCATCAAAAAGGGAGACGTGGTGATCCCAGCCCCCTTCATTGAGAGTGACGAATGGGACACCGGCCTCAACGAGACGCCGGGCGAGCAGGCAACGCTGACCGAATGGGTTTCGGCCGTAACGATCGCGGATACGGGGGTCTTCCCGCGTGATGTCAAAGGCGCGCTGGGCCTGGTGCGACGACATCAGTTCATACCCTTGATCGTAGTATTCATCGAGAGCCAAGGCCGGGTCACCCGCCGACTTGTCGGCGAATCGACGGAAGTGGTCAAGTCGATCACGGAGATCGCGCCGGCCATCGACTCGGGTGTCGGCGAGGCCACGGGGCGGAGCGACATCGCGGACGCGGAAGCTCGCCGAGTTGGGATCGTCAGGAACGACGAACGGGGCACACTTTGCCCCCAGGAAGTTTGGCCCGCCTGAACGGAGCATACTCGGAATAGAGAAATAAGGCGGAAGGCCACCGGTGCTCCCGCGCTCATGGGCGGTCACCGCGCCCATACTGGGGTGAAAGCTCACGAAAGCACCGCAGCCGACGGGGATTCGGGGTGGAGCCCCAGTAATCATGTAATGATTGCCTGCTCCGTGATTCCCCTGGTCGTGACGGATCGACCTGACGATCGCGATCTTATCGGCGATCCCCGCGAGCCGCTTCATGGGCTCGGAG
>JAYVYS010000080.1:0-3327 GCA_043784005.1 Isosphaeraceae bacterium | reverse complement strand
AGACACGTCAATGGCGCTTCGGGAAACAAGCTACTTCCCGAGACTATGGGCTCCGGCGCCGCGTTTCTGGACTATGACAAGGATGGCGATCAGGATTTGCTCTTCGTCAATTCCGACTACTGGCCCAAAGAACAGAAAGACTCCAGGCCCACCCAGGCCCTCTACCGTAACGACGGCAAGGGCCGCTTCGAGGATGTGACCAAATCTGTCGGCCTCGACAAGACGTTCTTCGGCATGGGCGTGGCTGTGGGAGATTACGACAACGACGGCGACCCTGACGTTTACATCACCGCGCTCGGAGGAGGCCACCTCTTCCGCAATGACGATGGCAAGTTCGTTGACGTCACGGAAATAACCAACAGCCGAGCTTCGGAAGGTTGGCTCACTTCCGCCGCCTTCTTTGATATGGAGAACGATGGAGATCTCGATCTCTTCGTGTGCTGTTATGTGCGCTGGGCGTCGGAAACCGACCGTACTCAGGCGTTTCAGCTCGCGGGCACCGATAAAGGACGCGCCTACGGACCACCCACTGCGTTCAATGGCTCGTTCTGTACTCTGCTCCGCAATGACGGTGGAAAATTCATCGACGTCAGCGAAGCGTCCGGCGTCCAGGTTCTCACGCCTGACCTGAAAGTGCCTGTCGCCAAGAGCCTCGGCATCGCCCCGTTTGACGTCGATGGCGACGGCCTGGTCGACCTCGCCGTGGCCAACGACACCGTGCCCAACTTCTTCTTTCACAACCTCGGCGCGGGCAAGTTCGAGGAGATGGGGATCATGTCGGGTATCGCCTTCGACCAGTCCGGTTCAGCCCGGGGCGCGATGGGTATCGACTGGGCCGACTTCAAGAACGATGGCTCCCTCGGCCTCGCCATCGGCAACTTCGCCAATGAGATGACCGCCCTCTACGTCTGCGACGATCCCAAGACCCTGCTCCAGTTCTCCGACCTCGCCAATATCTATGGCCTCGGAGCCCCCTCGCAACCTCCGTTGAAGTTCGGCCTCTTCTTCTTCGACTACGACCTTGATGGTCGTCTCGACCTTCTCTCCACCAACGGACATCTCGAAAGCGACATCGAGAAAGTACAGGCCTCGGAAACCTACGCGCAGTCTGCCCAGCTTTTCTGGAACACCGGCCGAGCCGGAAAAAGCCTCTATACCCTCGTTGGGTCCGAAACCGTGGGCCGCGACCTCTTCGAGCCGATCGTTGGACGCGGAAGCGCTTATGCCGATATCGACGGAGACGGCGACCTCGACGTCGTCCTCACCGTCAACGGCGGCCAGGCGAAGCTCTTCCGAAATGACGGAGGGAGTAAAAACCATTGGGTCCGCTTTGAACTCCTGGGCAAGGCCTCGAATCGAAACGCCATCGGTTCGAGAGTGACGCTCGAATCGATGGGGTCCACCCAGCAACGTCAACTCTTCCCTGCCAAAGGCTACCTCTCCTCGGTCGAATTCCCCCTTACTTTCGGTCTCGGACCCGAAGGAAAGGCGGATAAGGTCACGATTACCTGGCCGTCGGGCCAGAAAACCGAATTGAAAGATTTGGAAACCGGGAAAACGCACCGGATCGAAGAGGGCAAACCGTCGCAATAGAGTTCAACGGGGCAGGGGCTTGGGTTCACGGCCAGGAGCAGGGGTGAACGTGCCGTTGTTGTAAAAATGACAATTGTCAGAAACATCACGATCGTCCGATTGCCTCCTGTGCCGGTGTGTTATAATTCAAGTCGGAAGGGGGGGCCGAGCGGAGTCTCAACCTCCTTCTGAGCCGACGAGGACCTTCGGGCGTCTTCCCTGAGAAGCCGAGGTCGTCCGTTGTCGCGCCCGCGATGAACTGAGCAACATCTCGAATGGCAACCATGGAGCGGTGTGCGGACGGATGGGTTGTCGTCTCGGGACGGTTGGCGTGGGTGAACCTGTAGGGAACGCTTGTCATTCGCCAGACTGCGTTCCGCTCCTTTGGGAGCCTGAGGTTCGACCGCTTCCTCTCGATTAACCGCACAATCGATCTCCCGCACTGCGCTCCGCACTGCGAGGCTCGACGGCGATGCATATGCGGGTTTCCGACCGAGCGACCTGGTTCCTCACAGCGATTCTCGCGTGTTTAACCACAATCGACGCAGAGGCCGACTCCGGGGCTCCCTCGGCTCCGATGTCGCCGACCTCTACCCCGTCCAAGCCGAAGTCCGAAACTCTTTCAACGGACCCTGAGTCCGTTCTTCACAGAGCGCTCGATCTCGAACGCCAGCGAAACTGGACGGCGGCGATCGAGATTTACGACCGCGCGCTTGATCAATGGCCGAGCCGCGGCGAGTTCGTCCATCGCCGGCTCCTCTGCCAGACTCACTATCGGTTGGTGCGCCGCTATCAGGATCAGAGCTTTCGCAACGTTCTCCTCAAGCTCCCCCGAGATCGGGCTCTCGCTCTCTACGACGAAGTCCTCGAGCGGATCGAGTCGCACTATGTTGACCCTGCCCCTCTTGATCCTCTCGTCCGCCGTGGCCTGGATAATCTTGAAGTCGCGCTCCGTGACCCAAATTTCTTGAAGTCGAACGTCGGCGAGGTCTCGCCAGACCGCGTCTTGTGGCTCAGGGAGGCCCTGAAACGCCAGAGGCTTCGAATTTCCGTCCCCGACCGCGAGGTTGCGCATTCTCAGGTCCTCGCCGCCTGCGACCTTGCCCGCCAGGCCATCGGGCTCGGCGACGCCGCCGTGATCCTCGAATTCACCTATGGAGCATGCGACGCGCTCGACGATTACTCGAGCTATCTTACGCCCGACAAGCTCGACGATCTTTATGCGATGATCGATGGCAATTTCGTCGGCCTAGGCATCGAGCTCAAACAAGATCCCGAGGGGCTTCGGCTTGTGGGTGTCATACGGGGAGGACCAGCCTTCGAGGCCGGACTGAAAACTGGCGACCAGATCACGCACATCTCCGGGAAGGCCGTGAAAGGTCTTAACCTCGACGAGGCGGCCAACCGGCTTCAGGGCACCGACGGCAGTGCGGTGGAAATCACGGTGAAGCGCGGTCCATCGGCTCACCTTAACTACCGGATGGTTCGTCGTCACGTCGAGGTTGAGAGCGTGACCAACACGAAGATCGTCGACCCGGCCGCCGGCATCGGCTACCTGCAACTCACCGGCTTCCAGAAGAGTTCGACCGAGGAACTCGACAAGGCGATCACCGAGTTGAGGCGACAGGGAATGAAAACCCTTGTCCTCGACCTCCGTGGCAATCCCGGCGGCCTTCTGAATATCGCCGTGGAGATGGGCGAACGTTTCGTCGATAAGGGAGTGATCGTGTCCACACGCGGTCGAGCCCCCGGCCA
>JAYVYS010000079.1:0-2827 GCA_043784005.1 Isosphaeraceae bacterium | reverse complement strand
GATCTTATACCCGATCTGATTTGTAGTGATAGGGGTGGGACGCGATGCGCTGACTCACTCCACGACTGCCGACCACGTTGCGTCGGGAAGTGATGATCGGGCGGCCCGGATGCAACGGGACCGTCCGTTTCGTTAATTCGAAGGGTCGACTCGGAAAACGAGCCAGCGGACCGCGAAAGCGGTGAATCCTCCCGCGAGGCCCACTGCCGCGAGCATGATCAAAACGATCCCTGCGAGGCGGCTTTCCACGCCCGTGTGGAGCATCCCCCAAATCACGATCGATAAGGGAGTAAGACCGGGCGGAGCCACAAGATACGTCGCGGGAAGCTCACCTAATGCCAGCGCGAAGCTCACTCCCCACGCGGCAACGGTGGCACCTCGGGTGAGGGGAAGAGCGACGCGCCATACTCTCATGAAGGGGCCGAGCCCGTCAACGGCCGCGGCGTCAAGGTGTTCAACGGGAATTCCTCGGATGGCCGGCCAGAGAATGAGTAACGCATAGGGGAAGGTCCGAACCACGTCCGCCAACACGATCATCGCCGCCGAGTCATACAAAGGAGCGATCGACCCGTAGGCGAAGACGAGGGCCATGCCGACCACCGGCCCGGGAGTTGCCAGTGTGAGTGCCACGGACAGAATCGCAACCCATTGCCACGTGCCCGGTTTCCGAGCCATCCAGGCCAGAGTCCAGGCGAGAATCAGGGCCAGCGTCGCCCCGATCGCCGCCAGCGATGCGCTTGTTGTCAGGGCTTCAGAGGAATCGGCCCATGCGCGGGCCAACGTGCCCAGGAATCCCGCGAACGACCACTCCGGAGCCTGCCCCGAGCGTGCGAGCCCTCCCACACGACCGGCATGCCAGATCATGCTCAAAAGCGGCAAGCCCGTAAGCCCCGTCACGCAAAGCATCATGAGCAAGCCCAAAGGAACGCGCCAAGACCCGAGCCGCCAGGTCCTCGCGCGGGCCGCCGCCGAGGCGAGTCGCGACGGGTTCAATCGCATCAGCGCGCGGGTCCCGATCAAGAGGAGCAATCCGAGAATGGCGATCGGGGGTAACGCGACGGCCGTCATGGCAGCCGGACCGTTGCCGAGTTGCGACTGATTGTAGGCCTCCTCGGCATACGTGCGGACCTGGAGCAGGTCGGTGACCGTCATCTCGCCCGCCGTCATCACCGCCACAGCAAGGGCCGCCGCGGCGATCGCTCCGAGACCCCGGCGCAGCGTCACGCGCAGCACGACTTTCCAGGCGGGAAGGTCCAGAAGAGCGCTCTCCTCAAGTTCGGGCTCAACCGTCCGAAACCCGAGACCCGCGAGCATCACGACCCACGGAACCGACGCTACCGCGTGGATTACCGCCACGCCCGGCCAGCCTACAAGCCAGGGCCTCATCCCGAACAGCCGCGCACGTCCCGCGTTTCCAAATGCTCCGAGCCATGCGGTCGCATAAATCGGCAGGGGAACGAATGCGGCCAGAACGAGAAGTCCAAGCGCGAATCGCCGGCCCCGGACGTCGGTACGAAACAGCAGCAAGGCAAGCGGAACCCCGATCAAAAGAGCAACGAATTCCGTCGCGAGCACGACCCGAATGGTCTCAAGGGCGAGCCGAGCGGGCCGAGGAAGATCGGCCGTCAGACCGTTCGCCGATGTTGTTGAGAGGAGTGCGGGGCGTGCTTCGCCAGGTGCGGCGGTTGTGACGAGAGTCGCGCGGATTGTCGCGATTACCGGCCAGCCGATGACTGCGAAGAGCGCGACGAGAAGCGCGAATTCCGCCGCGCGAATCGACCAAGAAGATTGGAAAACCGTCTTAGCCACGCAGGCCCGCCTGTTTCATGAGCGCCGCGGTCGTTGAATAGGCTTCGCGCACCCAATCGACGATCTTGTCAGGCTCCGGTGAGTACTCAAGCTCGATGGAGACCGTCAGATCCTCGATATCCAGGATTTTGATCGCGTCCAGGTAGGGCGGGAAATCGACCACGCCTCGGCCTGGAGGAAGATCACCGTGGACTTTGCCGTCGCAGTCGGAGATATGAACGTGCGACACTTTTCCTCGAAGCCGTTCCAGCAGGGCCGGAGGCTGATCGGCGAGCACCAGATGAGAAATGTCGAGGTTGGCTTTAACGGCGGGATGGTTCACGTCATCAAGAAAGCGCGCCATCCCTTCGACATCGTTGAGGAGTGAGAGATGAAACGGTTCCAGTTCCAGAGCGATCTCCAGGCCGAGCGAGCCGGCATACTCGCCGAGCCTACGGACATTTGTCACGCCGTACACCCACTGTTCAGTAGAAGGAATTACTTCCTTATTCCAGACGTATTCGCCGAGGACGAGCAAAACATTTCGAGCCTCAAAGGCGTATGCCAGGTCGAGATAAGCCTTCACGCGATCGACGTGGAAACGCTGTACGCTGGGGTTGAAGTCGACCAAGCCGAGCGCCACGCACGCGACACTGATGATCGGCAAGCCAACCTTGTCGCATTCATCTTTGATGAGCTTTCGCTCGCGGATGTCGGCATCGAGAGGATCGGCGAAGATGTCGATGGAGTCGAATCCGATCTCCTTCGTCAATCGAATCCCGTAAGCCGTTCCGCGCCCGGCTTGAGCCCACGCGGAATTGATCAGGCCCAGCTTCATGAAAAAGTCCCAAACAGAAACAATTCATCCGCAGATGAACACAGATAGAAATCGACGATTTTCAATGATTCGGTCTTCATCTGTGTTTATCTGCGTCATCTGCGGAAAAATGCTCTTCCTCAATCGTCACGACGCGATGTTCACGCCCCGCCGTTAGCACCGCTTCACAGAGGGCGATTGTCTTGAGGTTATCTCGACCGG
>JAYVYS010000078.1:0-9822 GCA_043784005.1 Isosphaeraceae bacterium | reverse complement strand
CAACCGCTCGCGTGCTTGCTTGAGGACAAACGAGCGTTCTCCTTCAACATCGACCCGCAAGACGACGTTGGACACTCCCCATCCCAGCGCGCGGACCTCGATAGCCCGCTCGGCCGGAACCCGGCGAGTTTCTCTGAGATATCCTGGGGCGTTTTCGGTCGTGATCTCGAACATGTTAAGTGTTCCGTGCCTGCTGACCGACTTCACTGAAGCAACGGCTTACCCGACAACAAGGCGGGGTCGCAAGAGCGCACTCATTTTCGTGGAAACGGATGAGCGTTGCCTGGCTGTCGAGTTCCGTCGCCAGATTCTTCGGCCTTCGCCGCCAAAAACGTTTCTGACTCTCCGTCAGGGCGATTCCTGGCACCGATGCTGCGTGATTGACGCTTTACCACAAGTACGGGGTCGTCGCAGACTGGTCGACCGTATTGCCGGAAACTGTGCATCAAAAAATCAGTTCTTTTGAGGCATGGATTGAAGGCGTCGGGCGCGGTAAGGTCCGTCGCTGGGGGTTGTTCCACCAGGGATGCGGATTTTAAGTTCTCGCTCGTGCGTGCGGGTGCTTATAGGGATGACCCCGGGATTGCCGCGGTTTCCACATCAAAAGAGGTACACCAATGTTGTCGCTTCGCAAGTTCGTTCTCGGCTTTGGCGCTCTGGCTCTGCTTTGTACCCCGGCCTTGGCCCAAGGGCAGGGTCGCGGCATGGGTATGGGCGGTGGCCCGCAGATGCTCGCTAACCCGAGCGTTCAAAAAGAACTTAAGTTTACCGAGGAGCAGACCAGCAAAGCCCAGACCGCGATGACCGAGATCCGCGATGCGCACCAGGACGAGATGGCGGCCCTCCGCTCTCCCGACGTCGATCAGGCTGAGCGCATGACCAAGATGACCGCCTTGAACAAGACGATGACGACCGAGGCGATCAAGGCCCTCAGCCTGACCGAGACCCAGGTCAAGCGCTACACCCAGATCGCCCTTCAGGCGCGTCGCGCCCAGGCGTTCGCCGACCCCGAAGTCGCCGCGAAGCTCAAGATCACCGACGACCAGAAGAAGCAGATCGCCGAACTGGTTCAAGACTCCGGTGCCAAGAGCCGCGAGATCTTCCAGGCCAACCAGGACGATCGCGCCGAGGCCATGAAGCAGATCCAGGCCCTCCAGAAAGAGGTCGGCACCAAGGTCATGGCCCTGATGGCCGACGATCAGAAGAAGTCCTGGAAGGAAATGACCGGCGAGCCGTTCGAGATGGTCATGGCCCCCCGCCCGAACTGAGGCGGTTGTCGCTGGCCTTTGTGTAGACCCACCGTTCCAGGGCTTTGTGACGGGTCGCTACCCTTGTAATACATTTCGTTTACCGCGTTCGGCCATTGACCGGATGCGGTTTCGCGCTTATACTCTGAGACGCTGCGGCGTGCGCCTCCCTTTCAACGGAGCCTCGGTTATGCGTCGGATTTCGGCGAACCTTCGACTTCAACTCATCCTCGGCCTTACCGGCCGGGCGAAGTCTTAGGGTTCATCGTCACTCCGCCGCTCACGACTCGCGAGCGAATCAAACGAGACGAAGCCCCGAGACTCGCCCAACCGGCGGGTCTCGGGGCTTCACTCGTTTTCGACCCGCGGATTTCGATGGAAAGAGACTTCGATCATGAGCGACGCGAATCCGATCAACGAACGTGTGCGGATCTTTGACACCACCTTGCGCGACGGTGAACAATCGCCGGGCGCAAGTATGAACATGGCCGAAAAGATTGAGGTGGCACGGGCGCTCGCGGCCCTCGGCGTGGACATCATCGAGGCAGGGTTCCCGATCGCCTCCAACGGCGACTTCGAGGCCGTTCGCGCGATTGCCGCGGAGGTCACGGGTGCGAGCATCTGCGGTCTCGCCCGCTGCACCGAGCGCGACATCGAACGGGCCTGGGAAGCGATCAAGCACGCCCAGACCCCTCGGATTCACATCTTTCTCGCCACTTCCGCCATCCACCGCGAACACAAGCTCAGGATGTCTCGCGCCCAGATCATCGAACGTGCCGTGCAGGGCGTGAGGCAGGGTAAAGCGTGTTGCGACGACATCGAATTCAGTCCCGAAGACGCGGCGCGGACCGAGATGGATTTTCTCTGCGAGGTCGTCGAGGCCGCGATTGAGGCCGGCGCGACCACGGTGAACATCCCCGACACCGTCGGCTATGCCACGCCTTCCCAGTATGGTCAGGTGATCCGCACCCTCCGCGAGCGGGTCAAGAACATCGCCAAGGCGATCATCAGCGTGCATTGTCATGATGACCTGGGAATGGCGGTTGCCAACAGCCTGGCGGGTGTCGAGGCTGGCGCGCGGCAAGTCGAATGCACGATCAACGGTATCGGAGAACGCGCGGGGAACGCGGCCTTGGAAGAGATCGTGATGGCACTCAAGACCCGACATGACTATTACGGAGTGTCCACAAACATCAAGACCGAGCGGCTTTTTCCCGTGAGCCGGATGGTCTCGTCGATCACCGGGATGATCGTACAACGAAACAAGGCGATCGTCGGCCGCAACGCCTTCGCCCACGAGGCGGGTATCCATCAGGACGGAATGCTCAAGGAACGATCGACGTATGAAATCATGCGGCCCGAAGACGTGGGCGTCTCGAAGACCGACCTGGTGCTGGGCAAGCACTCGGGCCGCCACGCCTTGCGCGACCGGGTGATCGAAATGGGCTACCACTTGACCGAGGAACAAATCGAGAGCCTGTTTAACGACTTCAAGACCTTGGCCGACAAGAAGAAGGAAGTGTACGACGAAGATATTGTGGTTTTGATCGAGAAGTATCTGGAAGGCGGTCCGGCCCCTTGGCAGCTCTTGAGCCTGCACACCACGTCGGGCACAAGCGTCTTGCCGACCGCCACCGTCTCGATCCGCCGCCCCGATGGCGAGATCGTCCAGGACGCCGCGATCGGCGACGGCCCCGTCGATGCGATCTTCAAGGCGGTCGAAAGAGTGACGGGAGTTCATGCGAATCTGCGTGAATTCGTCGTGCGAAGCGTCTCTCAGGGAAAAGACGCGCAGGGTGAAGTGACGTTGGAGCTGGAAGTCGAGAGCGACGACCGCACTTTTCGAGGCCGCGCCGCGTCGACCGATATTATTGAGGCCTCGGCGGAAGCGTACATCAACGCGGTGAACGCGATCGCCACCAGGCGCGATCGCGAGCAGGTCCGCGAAGTGATCGGAAGGCCCGGCGCGGGAGCGTGAAGCGATAACGGGAGAAATCTATGATCACT
This sequence comes from Isosphaeraceae bacterium, assembly GCA_043784005.1. Lineage (GTDB taxonomy): Bacteria > Planctomycetota > Planctomycetia > Isosphaerales > Isosphaeraceae > JAYUFP01. Next base: position 6,568 of record JAYVYS010000078.1, on the reverse strand, counting down.
CGCGTTGAAATCTCCAACTACCGCAGCATCGGCGAAAAGGCCGAGCTGCGGTTGGAAAACTTGACGGCTCTTGTCGGACCCAATGGGTCCGGCAAGAGTAATATCGTTGATCGACTTCGATGACCTTCGATAGTCAGAACTTCCTTCGTTCGGCAGTCTCGAACGGGCTCTTCGATTCCTTGATGAATCGCGCGGAAAGTCTCTGGTGTATCCTCACGCATCGGAATGAAAGTTGAGGGCGGAAGTGGAATTCGCGACCCGTCACCCTTAATATATCCTCTTACTTGAACTTTGATCGACTACCGGAGAGCAAACCGTGCGCTGGGTAACTGTCTTGACCGAAGAAGGCCCGAGAGTCTGCGGGGCGATTCATGGCGAATACATCGACGTCAACGCGGCCGATTCGGAGATGCCTTCGAGCCTTCGCGAGTTGCTCGCTCTGGGACATGACTGGCAGCGCCGGGCGTGGGAATCGCTACGTCATGGCCTGGTTCGTCATGACCCCGCGAGTGCCACGTTGCTCGCGCCTGTGCCCGACCCTCGCAAAATCATCTGCCTTGGCCTGAATTACAGTGATCACGCGGCCGAAAGCGGCATGGAGCCCCCTTCGGAACCGGTCCTGTTCAGCAAGTACCCCACAACCCTGATTGGCCATGGCGCGAACATCGTGCTTCCCCTCGAGAGCGATCAGGTCGACTACGAGGCCGAACTCGTGGTGGTGATCGGTCGAGGCGGCAGGCACGTTCCGATCAAACACGCGATGGAGCACGTCGCGGGTTATACCGTGGGACACGACGTTTCGGCGAGAGACTGGCAACTGAACAAGCCGGGTAAGCAGTGGATGGCCGGAAAGACCTTCGATACCTTCGCGCCGATGGGTCCTGCGCTTGTCACCGCCGACGAAATTCCCGACCCGCAAGCCTTGGGAATCCGACTCCGCCTCAACGGGCAGACGATGCAAGACTCGTCAACGAGCAAGCTGATCTTCGCCGTGGATTACGTTGTGTCGTATCTCTCGAAAATCATGACGCTGGAACCCGGCGACCTGATCTTCACGGGCACGCCGCCGGGAGTCGGGATGGCGCGCAAGCCGCCGGTGTGGCTCAAGTCCGGGGATGTGGTGGAAGTCGAGATTGATGGGATCGGGATTTTGCGGAATCCGGTGGTGGCGGGGTGAACGCACCAATTTTCCGAGGTTGCAGAGTCATTGTTGGATCAGCGCTCCGGTGGAAGGAGGATTCCGGCCGTCTTGAAGATCAGCCGGAGGAGATCACCGGGTACAATCCCGCCCATTTCGAAGACGATCCCTGAAGAGAACGCTTCGATCCAGTCGCAGACCGCGACGGTGTCCTGCTTCAGCCCTGTGATACATTTACCGTCCGGTCTGGAAGGTAAGCGGATCTCAATCGGCAAAAGCGGCTCGCTGAATACGGTCGAGCAGCCAATCGCCGAGATGTTGGAACCCTTGAGGATATCGACGCGGCGCGTCGCGACAATCAACGGGCGTATCTTGCCCTCGCCCCGACTGCTCGGCGCGACGGCCCAAACGATTCGGCCGGGGCTGATCGGTTGCGGGCCTCGACCGGACAAAGGTTTCACTTGCCGTACCGCTCGGGTCGAGGGTTTCCCTTCACCAAAGGAAGGATGTCCTCGACCGGGCGCATCTCCGTTTCGAGGATGCGGGAATCGAGAAGACTTCGCGCTTCTTCCAACTGCAATTCGAAGTCATCGGCTCCGTTGACTACAAAACCAACATCCGCCAACGCCTTGATGACAGAAAGCATTCGCTCACTCACTTCAACCCACGACTTGTAGAAATCGCCGATCTGAACATCCTCGTCCTTTTTGTACGGGATTTTTCCCGAGGCGACATGTTCCTGCCAGGCGGCATCCCTATGGAAGATTAGCCTGAGAGCCAGGTCTCCAACAGCGAGAATCTCCTCCATTTCGAAGCATTGCATCGCGGCGTCGTGGTCGGCCTTCCACGGTTCAGCCTGCGTGTAGGCCGCGAGAATTCGTTCGGCGTTTTTCATGGTGTAAGAGACTCTCTGTCGATGCGACCAACGCCTTGCTTGCCCATTCATGGAATCAAAGCAAGCTCTCTAGCAGCAGCTTCAGCTTACGCACTTCGACCTCGACCTCGAACGGGTTTTCGATCCCGTCCAGAATCGAGATCGTCAACGCGCGATCATATCCAGATCGTTCAAGCAAGTTCACGATCCGGCCGTACTCGATTTCGCCTTGGCCGACGCGGACCTGAAATTCGTCGGGGCCTTTGCCCGTGTCGCGGAGGTGGATGTTCTGGACGTACGGGAAAACGGCGTCGTAATCCTTCACGCCGGCCTGGATGAAATGGCTCGGGTCGAGGGTCAGGCCAAGGCCCGGGATGGCTTTGCACAGCTCGACGGCGACAGCGGGGTCCGCGGTCAGGGTTTTCGAGTGCGTCTCAAGCGCGAGCACCAAACCCTGTCGCATGGCGTGGTTGGCGAAGACGGAGAGCCGTTTCACCTCGTCTTCGAACGGAATCCCGAGCGGGGCGGCGGGGATCGTCAAAACGGCGACCGTTAGCGGCTTCGCCAGCCGGCACATCGCCTCGAACCGCTTGCGTACCGCGGCGCTATCCGGGTCGTACGGGCCGAAATTCAGGTCGAGCGAGATCGGCGTCAGGCTCGGTCCGTTACGAAGCTTCTGAATCGCGATTTCGGGGTATTCCGAGACTTCCGAGGGTTGCATGTGCGAACCCCCCTCGACAATCGACAGCTCGATCTTGTCGAATTCCAGTTCGGCGATATGTCGCAGGGCCGACTCGATCGGCTCCCGCGAGAAGCACAGCGTGCTACAGGCGACAAACACTCGGCCCCTCCTTGTACGATCTTACCCCGACTTGGGGCTTCCTGGTGTGTTGTGAACGCGACTGAGTTTAACGCAGGCGGCGGTTCCGGGGTAGCTCAGAAGCCTCTCCGCTCCTCAACAAGCCACCTCGATCCGACGCGACCCGGTCGGGCGAGGGGTCGGGACCCGAGCCCACGGCGGCGGGGGCGGACGATTGTCTCGCCCAGTGCGACCCGGAGAGTCTCGCGAAGTCGGCGAATCGTTTCTCTCGATAGGCCTGGATCGCCGCGAGCAAAGCGTTGCGCGTGTTGCGACGCTCGGGCTCGGACAGCACTTCACCCGTGACGGAAAGGTCGTCGATCCAAAGGCTTCCCGCGCCCAGCAGCTCGAACCGCAAGCGTGCGGAATCCAGGCCGCCGATAGGGACGTCCGAGGCGCGCACGGCGCGCTCGGACCAACTCGTTTGCACCGACAATTCCGAGACCCGGCGGTATTTGTGACCGTTGCTCTCTCCCTCGATCCAGACCCGGACCTTCGCATCGGCCCGGTCGGAACGAAGCCAGGCGCGAACGAGCATCACGTTCTGGACGACCGGAACGAAGTCGTCGGAAACGACCGAGGCGGCGGGATCATGGGCGTCGAGGCGGAGTGATCCCTGACCGGTGTGCGGCTGTTTCAGGTCGATCACCACGCCGCTTCCCATTCCGCCGACAACTTGCCAGCCGCGCGGAGCTTGCCCACTGGTCTCGAGTGCGTTTTCTGTCGCTTTCGAGGCGGTTTCCGAAGGGACGGGCATCGGCGGGAGCGGAGTCGGCTGGGGCTCATCGGGCTCGAAGCCGAGATTCGCCGGTCCGGTGCGAGGTAGATCTTTCTCTTTTGAGACGTCTTTATCGCCGCCACGAGAGAGCTTCGAAAGCCGAGCGGAGAGGGCTTCGTACTGGGCGTTCATACCGCTCAGCACATTCTCGGAAGGGTAGGGAGTGACCGAGCTTAGCTTGACCTCAGGTGCCCCGATCCTCACGGCGGCGATACCGAAAGGAAGCAAGTCGAGGACCAAGTGCCGGCCAGAGGCATCGGAAGTGGGGCGAAGCACGCGATCGCGACCCAGGTCATACACCGAGGCACTGACCGGTCCGTTGAGCACAGTGTCCAGACGGATCGGGTAAGGAGTGTCGTTCGCGAGAGCAAGGTACGTCTGCCCGCCCGAGGGATAGGCCCGCACCGAGACTCCGAAAGGAAGTGGCTGACGTTCGGCCGGAGGAGTGGCGGGAAGGGCACAGAAGACCCGCACGAATCGTCGACAACGCTCCTCATTCCCGACCACGGCCGAGCCCGCGAGCCAGACCCAACGGGCGTCAAGTGAGGCAAGGGCGTGGCCCAGAGGCTCGTCTCCGTTTGGACCCGCGTCGATCACGGGTGCCGAGAGAGACAAGCCCGGCCGTCCCGTCTCGGGTGACTCCTCGACATCGATCAAGACACCCCGATCGGGGCGTGCGGCGACTTTGGCGTCAAGCTCGGGGCTGGTCGCCAGATCATGGGCCAGCCCGTCGGCACCCAGGTTTGCTCCTCGAAAGACGATCGGGGTCGATTCGCCGGTCGCCCAGGTTTCCAGGTCGAGCCCGACCGCACGCCAGGCCAGACTCGGCGCGAGGCCGGCCAGGTCGGCTCGCCTCGCCTCGGAACCGGCGGGGCCGTCGCCGGGACCGGGAGTCGAAACGGCAAGCCGCGCCGTGGGTTTCGCCTCTTTTACCGCGTCCGCGAGATTCGCATAGAGGGCTGCAACCTGTTTCGATCGCCAGATCAGCCAGGGCATTCGGCCCGAACCCGCGAGAAACCGGGAACGCGCGGCGAATCGCTCGGGATCTTCGGCGTTCAAGCCCGGAAGACTCTTAGCGGTTTCAAAGTCAAAGGCTTCGCGGATAAAGCGGCTGAATGTCGCATCGTCAAATCCAGTATCCGCCGGGCCGAGCAGGGTCGGACCCGTTCCGAGTCGAATCAAGATACCGGCAAGGCTTCCGTTGGTTTTGTAGGCGTTCACCGCCTGGGACACTCGCCGTTTGAGGGCGTCGCCGACTTCCGGGGCGATGGGGTGATAGGTCGAAGACGGGCCATCCGGCAAGCCGTTGCGGTCGCAGCGGACGAGCCCGCGCGTCATGGCTTCCGGGTCACCCGGCGCGGGAAGTCCGGGCAGAGCGGTCCCGCCGTTGATATCAAGCTCGACCCATGAGGAAACGCCTCGCTTTGCCAGGCTGTTGAGGGCGAGAGCAAGGTGGTCCGGCCCGGTCGCATCCTCGGCGGCCTGTCCATCGAGCGCCCGTCGAACCGCGCGATCGGCAAGGGCCTCAGGAAGAACAACGGCCGAAGCACCGCAAGACCGGGCATAACGAGCGAGCATCTTCGTCGCGTTCAGGGTATCACTGAAGCCGGGCTCAACCGCCGCACCGAAGCGATCGAGAAGATCGGTTCCGGTGAGATACAGACCCAGACCACGGGAGGGAGCGTCTCCGGGAGGCTCGATGGTCGGAGCTTCCGCGACCTCGGCCAGTTCGGTCAGGGTGATGGTCCCCAACTGAACACCGGTTCCCGCCGCCCGATTCACGAGCACGAGGACCGGGTCAGACACATCGGGCCATACGGGCCATGAGAAGGTTGCAGGGGGGCCGTTGGCGACGATCGGGGCGCCGGAGGCGCAGGCGTCGAGGAGCCGTCGCGGCCTTGAACCGACTTTCGCACTGGCCCCGATACCCACCAAGGCCACGCCAAGAGCCGACGGATGTCCGCCTGTGACCGTGACGGTGAGCCGATGTGGTCGGCCAGGTCGCGCGACTTTAAGCCCGAGAGCCGACCACGCGAATCCAGAGCTATCCGCGGGGGCAAGCTGAGCGACCTCGGGGCCGACGCGGGCGATCCAGCCTCGTAGCAGGTCGCGGCGCGTGGCTTCGGTCAACGCTTCCGCCGGCACAGGCCAGGCCGAACGTCCCGGCGAGGGCGGCGCGGAGCGCCCGGAAGCGGTTGGCCGGTGAACACGGGGCCTGGAGAGATCGATCGCATCGACCTCCTGCTCCAGTCCGACTTTCGCGTGTTCGGGCTCGTTCTTTTCTTCCGATCCGAGGACGGCCAGGGTGATTCGTCGCGAGGCCGTGGAGGAGCCGATCATCCCTCGACGTCCGCGACGGATCAAACGGCCGATCAATTTGCCGCCATCATGTGCGAGAGCCGGTTCCCACGACGCGTAGATTTCCAGCACGTACGTCCCCTCGATTTTCGGGACGTCGACGGAGAGGAGGAATGAGGGAGGCGAGGCGGCGTTGGTGGGGACGACAACATCGCCCAACCCTCCTCGCCAAACCGCATCACCGCCGCGAATCGGTTTTAGCTCGGCCGTGCAGCGCATCGCCACCTCGGTCGGCTCTGGCGAGAGCACGTTAAACGCGACCGACACCGCAACTTTCGCTCCCGGTGCCACCACGCCCTCGATTGGTGTCGCAACCGCTTGCGGGTTTTTGTCGCTAAAGGTTTTCGATGGAGGAGAGAGGTCGACGGAAATCACGTCCCACGCGACGCGCTCGACGGTGATCTCGACGGGTGATTGCGGCGGCGTGTGTTGCGGTCCTTCGAGAACGACAGGAAGGGGAAAGCTCATCGGCTGTCCCCCGGCGGTGAACCTGAGGTTCGCTCCGGGGGAAGTCTCGATTCGGGCACGGACCCGGCCGCCGCGCTCCGATCCGAGCCTCCA
>JAYVYS010000077.1:0-3762 GCA_043784005.1 Isosphaeraceae bacterium | reverse complement strand
CGCCTGCATTTTTTCCTTCGCGGCGTGGAGTCGACTCATCACGGTTCCAATCGGTACATTTTGTGCTTCCGCGATTTCTTTATAACTCAGCCCCGCCTCGGCGAATAGCACGAACGTGATGCGGAGCGTGGGGCTAAGTCGGGCAATGGCGGAGTCAAGGGCGCGACGGAGGTCGTCTCGCAAGAGGCCTTTCGCAGGGTCGTCGTCGGTCGAGGTTTCGAGGATGGAATTCGCCTCTCGGTGATCGCCGTTGCCTCGACGACCCGTTGGGTCTGATCCCACACCCGTCCCGAGGACTGCTCTTCTGCCACGTTTCCGACCCAGATCAATGGCGGCATTGCTCACAATCCGTACCAGCCACGTCCGAAATCCGCTCCTTCCGTCAAAATCGATGAGCCCTACAAACGCCTTGACACACCCGTCCTGAACTGCGTCGAGTGCGTCTTGCTCGTGCCCGAGCAGCCGGTAGGCCACCCGATAGGCGACGCCTCTGTGCCTTTGGAACAATTCTTCGCAAGCCGTTCGATCCCCGCGACGCGCCAAGATGACCAGGCTCTCGTCGTCGGAGGCCGCAACGCGGGTCGGAGTTTGTGCCTCGGGCATACGGTCACCTGAACATTCAGACGAGGACCGCCTTCATTTTATTCGCCCGAGGTCGCGGATGGTGAGATGTTCTGGAAACGGCGAACCTTCCCTGATGATAACTTGAGGCTAACACACGGTGTTTCGACCGGCAAGGCGACGTCCCTCCTCTCCAGAATGGTTGCAACGGCGTTAGTTCGCCCCGGGTTCCTACGAAAACCCGAAAAACTCGGGTTGACCGTTTTCAAGGCCCTTCGCAAAATGCCGCCCAAGTGATGCCCAGTCCCGCTTCGAATGTCGGCTCGCGGCAGTTGCCGGACGATATTCAGGCGACGTACGTCCGCCGAGGGCCTGAGGAAGAACCCGCGAGGACGCGTGTTCGACCGAAAAGGCAATCGGGACGTTCCGCAAGTGACGACCGAGGTCGGGCCAAGACGAGTTGGTCAGGTCAACGCGAGTGGGATGGGACGAGACAGGACAGAGGTGGCGAAGCGATTGCCGACGGGTCCGGGCCGAAGTGCCGCGAACCCTCGGGGCTCAGGCACCGTTCATGGAGGAATCTTGCCGTGAAGCGTCGTCCGTCTGTTCTCTGGGTTCCCGCTGTCGCGGCCGCCCTTGCTTTGGCCGCGCAAGTTTCCGTGGTGAGGGCGGACAACCTCCCCACTTACCGGCTGACCTCCTCGGTCGACCTGCCCGGAGTCGCCGCCCCCACGGCCGCGACCCTCGCGAATCCGGACCCGCAGGTCGTCATCAACGTGTTGCCGCCAGGCGCGGTTTCGCCCGTGCAAACCGGTGTGGACGCGGCTGGAAATCCGATGTACGACCTCCCTTTGCACACGCTGGCAAGCTCCGCCGGAATCGATCCGAATTTCGATAATCTCGGGATCTTTCTCAAGCCTCCGCCAGGTACGCCCAACTCCGGGTCGCAACAGCTCGGCCTGATCTTCTCTGAAGGCCTGAAGTCGGCAACGAACGGGGGCCACCTCGACTTCAGCCTGAGCGTCGACAAGGCCCTCGGCACCCCGTTATTGAAGGCCACCGACCCGAACATCCACATCGCGCAGCTCGACCTCGCTTCCACGACCGGCTCGACGACGAGTTCCACCGTGGCCTCGACCACAACCTCGAACAAGGGTACGACCACAACGACAGCTCCAAGCGCGACCACGGCAACGATTCCCGAGCCGGTTTCGGTCGTCATTTGGGCTGCCGTCGCCGCTGCTTTGGCCATTCGGGCCCATGCCTACCGACGTCGACATTCGGCTTGAACTTCGGACCCCGCAACCGATTCCACCTTCCTCACGACCGTGCCTCGACCGACCCCTGTCCGCCTCTCCTTTCCAGCGCGCTCTTGGCAGCGGGGGGGGATGGCGGACATGATGTTTTTCCGTATCGTCGGTCGGAACCGACACCGAAGCCGTTTTCATCCTCGATTCGCCAAAGGCACGAACGCCGTGGAGATTCTGCTCAGCGAGGCTCAGATCCAGGCCAGGGTCGAGGAACTCGGCCAATTGATCGAGGCCGATTATCAGGGCAAACACCTCACGATCGTCGCCATCTTGACCGGCAGCTTGATCCTGCTGGCCGACTTGATCCGGCGCATCCAACTTCCCCTACGTGTCGCACTGATCCAGGCGAGCAGTTACAAAGGGGCCACCACAACCTCGGGTGCGCTGATTATCAACGAAGCGTTTGCCCCGGACGTTTCCGGACGCGACGTCCTTTTGCTAGACGACATCCTGGACACCGGCCACACCCTTGCAACCTTGGTCCACCGCATGACCGACCGAGGCGCGCTGAGCGTGCGAACAGCGGTCCTTTTGCGGAAGCTAGGTCGGCAGGAAGTCCGCATCGAACCCGACTACTGCGGATTCACGATTCCTGATAAATTCGTCGTCGGCTATGGCCTCGATTACGACGACGATTACCGGCACCTGCCTTACGTGGCCGTGCTCGATGAGACCAAGTTGTGACTCTTCGCGCGGGATGGCCCATCGACCGATGACCCATGGCCGAAAACCTGAACAATCCCCGATTGGGCATCGGCCATCGACCCATTGGCCATGCTTTCCTCAATGATCCCCAGCCCCCCGTGAAGATCGCTCTGATCACCCGCCGTTATCCACCCCTGATCGGTGGAGCCGAAAAGGTTCTCAGCTACCTCGCCCCGGCATTTGCCTCGGAGGGAGCCGAGGTTACCGTATTGACCTCGTGGCCTCCCGGGATGGAACTCCCCGAGACCGAGACGCATGTCAGCGGCAACGACGCCCTGACCATCGTCCGCCTGCCGACGTCCCGCTTTCGGTTCCTCGGCACGGCCCTTTACATGCGCAATCTTCGCCGCTGGCTGGCGACTCACGACGTTGATATCGCCTATGTCTCGATGCTTAAACACGATGCCTTCGTGGCCGTCGGCGAAGGACATCGCCGAGGATTTCCCGTGGTCTTGCGGCCCGAGGGGGCAGGGAAGACCGGCGATATCGCCTGGCAAAAGTGGGGACGTTTCGGAAAGGGGATCACGGAGCGTTGCAAAACCGCCGATGCGTTCGTCTCCATTTCTCAAGGCGTGACCGAAGAACTGACGAAAGCGGGTTACGACCCCGCGAAGATCCGCCCCTTGCCCAACGGGGTCCCGATTCCCGATCATCCGTGGAACCGTCGGCCAAACTGGAGAGAAGCTCCCCGCGCCTCCTACCTCGGCAGGCTCGCGCCAGAGAAGGGGCTCGACCTCCTCATCGACGCCTGGCCCGCGGTTCGCCTTGTGTTCCCCAACGCCAGGTTGACCATCGTTGGCGAAGGCCCGGAACGCCCTGGCCTGGAGGCTCGCGTTCGGCGGCTCGGGCTCAATGAGTCCGTCGAATTGCCGGGGACTTCAGACGACCCCAACGCCGTGCTCAGAACCTCAGACCTGTTCATCCTTCCTTCACGTGAAGAGGGAATGAGCATCGCACTTCTGGAAGCGATGGCGCTTGGGATTCCGCTCGTGGCCACGTCGATCGCGGGTAATCGCCGCGTGATTCAGCCCTTTAAACATGGAAGACTCGTCGTTTCCGAAGATCCCGTCGCGCTTGCCCGAGGCATTATCGATCAGTGGACGACCTTCGACCGTGCCTTCCAGATGAGCCGAGAGGCGCGACGACGCATTCAGAATGAATTCTCCATCGGAGCCGTCGCGCGGCG
>JAYVYS010000076.1:0-7333 GCA_043784005.1 Isosphaeraceae bacterium | reverse complement strand
GGTCTTGCAGGCGGTCGAGGTTGTCGTCCGAGAGGAGGGGAGTCTCCGGCCCGACCTTCCGGCCTGTCGCCTTGTCCACGACCGTCCGCGGGTCGAGCAAGGGGTCGTGCTGGGCGAGAATCGGGAATGGCACGCTGTAGCGACCGGAGTGGGTCAATTGGAGCCCGATGATCAGGTCGGAGTCGTCTCCCCAAGCTTCTCGATGAGCGTTCCGACAGACCTTGACGAGTTTGGCGAGTCCCGGCAGGTGGGCTTCGTCCGCGGAGAGCTGTCGGGTATTGGCTCGCGCTTCGGGGACGACCGCGGCCGCTTCGCCCCAGATCAACTTCGCCCCACCGGCCCCGAATCGTTCATAACGGCGAAACGTTAGCACGTCGGGACCACCGTCGACGGTGCCGTCGCATCCTTCCATCGGCTGTATGGCAAGCCGATTGCCGACAGTCCGGCCTCCCACTTGGATCGGCCTGGCGAGAGCCGACAGGTCAGCGGTGAGGCGGACATGAAGGCCGCGCGCAATCGCGTCCTCGGCAAGGGCTTGGGCGGTCTTGTACTTGAAGTCACGCGACACGAAACACGTCTCCCGGACGATACCGGCGGGTCATGCTCCCGCCTCGCACGAATGCGATCGTGTCAGGTCCAGGCCATCTTGGCAAGACCCAGAAGGCGGTGGACACCTGGCGGAATCGGCTTCGTTTCGGGAGGCACGCAATCCGCCTGCGAGCCGTCACAGACTAACATCGGGTTCGAGAGTCTGTTTCTATCCTTCATCCCGCGGTTAGCGATTCCCGCCCCAGATCGATAATTTGTTGATCATAAGAACAATCGATTACAGTACACTTCTTAACGATTTCTCGACCCGTTTCCGCCGTCTGGCTTCGGGCCGAGACCTCTCAGGAATTCCGTTCCCAGGCCTTTCAGTTCCTTCTCGATCGATCCGCCGCTGCCGCCGGATGGGACGATCTTATCCATCAAACCCGATGCCTGACCGGAAATCTCTCGCTTCAGTACGTTCTTGGACATTTCCCTGATCGCGACCTCAATCGCACGCTTATTGATTCTTGGATGGGACACGGTCCCATCGATCGGGACGACGACATTCGTGGTCCCGACCGCCTGATCCAGACCCAATTTGACACCGGGCACGTTGAGATGAAGAGGGATGGTCGCGCGAATATCGAGGGTCTCGTCAAAGCCAACCGAGCCCTCCATCGCAAGTTCCGCTCCCCGACTCAACGGAATTTTGAGCCCCTTCTGGACAACCCGGCCATTGGCGACCGAAAGCTCCACAGGCTGTTTCAATTGCACGCCTGCCGTCGGAGGCTGCCCCGTGAGCGTCAGAAGCTCCGTCGCGAACGGACCGGGTGCGAACACGACGTTCTGAAATTCGAGCTTTCCTGTCATATTCACATGCCGGTTTTCGGGACCTGTCAATGGGATTTCCGCTTGACGAATGTCGAGCGCGATCTTGCCGTTGACATGGGTCGCCTGATTCAACACGGGCGCGATATAACTAAGCACTCGCTTGGAGACCTCGTCGTTGATCTCGACTCCGTCCATGTTCGACCCCTCGGCGAACAACAAGCCGATTCCGTTGACGTCGTCGATCGAGAGTCCGGGCTTGAGCGCGACTTTGCCGTTATTCAATGTGGTCACGATCGGGTCGATGGTGACCGCCCCTCCGCCACACTTGAGCACAAGCGGCGCAGGCCCCATCTTGAGCCCGAACGCATCCATACCAGTAAGATCAATGCCAAGCTCGGCGTCGAGCCCTTTGAGCATCGCCGCCAGCGAGCTTCCCGAGAGCGGCCCTTTGACGTGGAACGGGCGCGGGCCGCCTTGCAGACGTGCCCTGGGCTCAAGCATCTCGGCCGCGAGCATCGAGAGGGTCTGCCAGTTGGGCGCGAGCGTTCCTGAAAGGTCCGCCAGGCGTTTGCCCGCCGGCTCGTCGACATTCCCTTTGAAATCCACGATCGCATAGCGAGTGACGACCTGAGCGACCTCGAAGGAAAGCCGGTCCGTGGCCGTGGCGTAGGTCGCCTGAATCGCCAGCGAGGCCGGGCCTTCCGGCTGCCTCCCCTTGCCATCCGATCGCGGACGCGAGACGTCCGGCGTGGTGACCGCGAGCCCGATCTTGAGGGCATTGTTCTCGCCCGCCGCCACACCGAGAATCAAGTTCAGGCTTCCGGCGAGTCCCGACGACGGCCTTCCGTACCATAGCTCCATCGCTTTCTCTAGCCCCGCGATGTCGCCATGGATCTGAGCGTCGCCGCTACGATCCTTCATCGGAATCTTCGAGAACCCGTGGAGCCGAAGTCCTTCCGGCGCGAGGGTCAGCGGCGTGGTTACGCCCGGGGCAAGCGCAAGGGGCCTCATCGCCACGACCTCCGAATCCAGGTCAATCGTCCCCTTCGCGGCAATGGCGAGGCTTCCCGTTACCTTCTTGGGATCGAGCGATCGAAGCGAAAGTCGTAATTCGTCGAGTGCCAAGGAGCCGAGTCCATCGGCCTTCGGAGTCCAGCTTCCGATCACACGCGCATCAGCCCGGCCATTCGTTCCCGATAGGGTCACGGGGACTGACGCGGTCGCACTCATAGCGGTCACGCCGTCCTTCCGCTTCGCGGCCAAAGCGATGTCATCCTGACTCGATTTCAGGTTAACGCGGGCGTTGTCCCAAGAGACGGGCATGCCGGCCTTATCGGCGGGACCACTGATCGCCGCATCGAACCGCAACGTATCGCGAACAATCGGCGCGGTCGTCAGACCCTCGACATGGAGACCTTTCAGCTCGGCGGCATAACGTCCGAGGAACGTCTCGCCACTTTTGCGGAGGTCGCCCGCCATCCGCCCTTTGCCCGCAAGCTCCATTCCTCCAAAATTAATCAGTTCGCGAAGCTGATTTTCAAGGCCCGCGAGATCGACGGTTCCAGCGAGCTTGATGCCGTGAACCAGGTCTCCCGAGCCATTGAGATCAAGAAACGCCGCCTTGACCGCAAGGCTGTCAAGCCGGACGACGTCGCCTTCGCGACTCGCTTTGGCATCAATGACCGCCGGAGATTGAAGCGTGATCTTTTTCGAGGCCTTGGTATCCGTCGCGGCGAGTTCGGAAATGTCCGCGACGAGCGACAGGCTCTGGCTTTTTTTCGACTCATCCATTGTGGCCACGCCGACGATTTTCGCGGTCCCGTGTTCGAGCGACAACCCTTCTCGAAGGTGCATGGCATGAGGCGCTTGCTTTGCCAGGGCGGCAAGGTCGATCTTGGCTTCGAGATGCGCGTCGGGAGTGGCAAGCGTACCCTTGGTACTCACCGAGCCCGAGGCGCTGAGCGTCGCGACCGGTGAGGTTAGACCAAGCCGATTGATCGTCCAGTGATCGGCCGTTTGTTCGAGGTGCCAGGCACCCCCCACCGTGTCGAAGACAAGGCGATCGCCCGAAAGCGCTGGACCCGTCGCGTCGAAATCCAAGAACCTCGCGTCGCCCGAGGATGACCAGTTGCCCGCAGCCCTGGTCACCATCATGATGCCATCAAACTTCCCCTTCGCCGTGACACCGGAGCTTGTCACCGCCAGGGGCCAGCGCGTCCCCTTCAGCGCAAGTTTCAAGTCGGGATTGTCGGCGGCATTCAGGTCGTACATTCCATCGATTCCCAGGGTCTCCGACGGATCGCCGCCAGGAGGTTTCGCCAGCCGGAGCTTCAAGCTCAACGACTTCTTGGGGTCGGCGGGCAGGACAACCTCCATTTCGAACGCCTCGGCCTTCAAGGGTTCGACCAGATCAGGGCTTTTGAGCGTGAATACGCCTTGAACCACTCTGAGCGTGACCGCGATCGGAGCCGTCGGGGTGCTCGGTTGGGTGGACGGAGCCGGCGATGCGCTGGTTTTCGGAGCAATCAGGGCGTCGATCAGGTCGATCGAACCATCCGCTCGGCGCTCGATGTCAACGACGGCCCCATCAACGGTGATCGTTCCAAGGTCGGAATGGTTCCCCGCGAGTGCGATCAAGCTGCGGTCGATCACGGCCTGGCGCGCGTCGATCAGAATCTTTCCCTGCCCATTCTTGAGCGTCAGCCCGGTGAGTCGCAACGACCCGGTCCAAGACAACGAGAGCCCTTTGATTTCGACTGTGCTCGGAGCAAGAACCTTGTTGACGGCCTTTACAATCGCCAGACGCGCGGGTGCCGTGCCGGCAAGCCACGGAAGCGCGATCAAGGCAACCAAGGCCAGGAGACAAAAAATGCCGATAACGCGCGCGAGTCGGCGCTTGAGGCTTCGTTTTCGGGGCGTCTGGCCATCCATGACGACAGGCTCCCGTGAGTTTTTCGAGGGTGATCTTGACGTGGAATTGCACGGGTCCGTGCGCTTCCGGTCGGGTATCATGCGCGGAACAAGGAATTCCGGCAATCGGAGTTTCGCGTCGGACCAGGGCCGTTTGATTCATCGCGAACCAAACGGAGAGGGGAATCGAGAGCTGAGAGTCTGAGCGCGGAAAACGTGCAGTCTATCGCGGGCTTGGGTGCATTCTCCCTGAATCTCGAATCGCGTCTTTTCCGGTCGAAATAGCGGAATGAAACGGTCCGTGGCTCGGATTGTATTGATAAGACAGCGGCCTTCCGAATACACGAAGGGGAACCGATGCGAGTCTGCTTTTCTTATTACAGTGCCGCGCTTCTCCTTTTGATCGGCTTTCAAGCTTTCGGCGCGGACGAACCCGCGCCCCTTCCAGGCACCAAGCCGCTGACCATGCAAGGGGACATCGCCACACAGCTTGTCGAAGGCGTGGACCGGTTCCTATTAAGGAAGACTGAGGAATCGGTCGCGAAGCGGGCGCGATACTGGAACCGGGACGTCAGCTCGCACGAGGCTTATAACAAGTCGGTCGAGCCGAACCGAAAACGACTGGCACACATTCTGGGGGTACGCGACGCGAGGGTCGCGTTCGAGGCGCCGGAATTGGTCGGCAACGTGTCGCGAGGGGAGCACGTGGGGTCGGGAGACGGATTCGACGCATTCACCATTCGCTGGCCCGCGTTTGGTGACGTCCACGGTGAGGGGCTCTTGCTCCTTCCCAAAGGCAGGCCCGCGGTCGCCGATGTCGTGGCGATCCCCGACTCCGACCAAACTCCCGCGCAGATCACAGGCCTGGCACCTGGACTCGTACCCGAGGCGCAATTCGCCCGACGCCTTGCGGAAAACGGTTGCCGCGTGATCGTTCCCGTCTTGATCGAACGCCGGTTCGCTCCTGAAGGCGGTCGAGCCAAACTAACCACGCGAGAGTTCCTGTTTCGTCCTTCCTTTGTATTGGGACGACATGTCATCGGGTATGAGATCCAGAAGGTGCTTGCCGCCGTCGACTGGTTCGTGAAGGACGCGAACGGGAAGAACACGAAAATCGGCGTCATCGGCTGGGGTGACGGGGGCATGCTCGCGTTTTACTCCGGGGCACTCGACACAAGAATCGACTCGGTAGGCGTCAGCGGTTACTTCGGCCCTCGCGAGGGATTGTGGCAGGAGCCGATCGACCACAATGTCTTCGGACTGCTCGACGAGTTCGGCGACGCCGAGGTCGCGAGTCTGATCGCGCCGCGATCGCTCTTGATTGGAGAGAACCCCGCGCCGGCCGTCGTGGTCGCACCGGGTAACGGCGGCGGCCCGGGACGGATCACGACTCCCAGTCATGACAAGGTGTTTGCGGAAGCGGATCGATCCCTTCAATTGATCGACGGTTTGAAGCCGGTTCCCAACACGATGATCGGCACGCCGATGCAGGTCCGAAAGATTTATCCTCCCGAAGTGGAAAGCACGACTTTTTATCGATCGCTCGCACCAGATACCAAACTCCGTGAGGTGGGAGCGGCCCCGACACCCGTCGGCGAAGGCTTCGATTTCCCCGCCCAACAGGCCCGGCAGGTTCACGAGATCGACCGACATAACCAGCAACTCCTGATCGAATCCTCTTACGTCCGCGCCGCGTTCATGAAAGGGCTGGACACCTCCACTCCCGAAGCCTTCGCGAAGTCGGTCGAAAAATACCGCGAGATTTTTCGAGACGAAGTCATCGGCCATTTTGACGACCCCCTCTTGCCCCCCGACGTTCGCTCGCGACAGGTTTACGACGAGCCGGGTTACAAAGGTTTCGAGGTCGTGATGGATGTGTTTCCCGACGTCATCGCTTATGGAATCCTGCTCGTACCCAAGGGGATCAAAGAGGGCGAAAAACGGCCCTTGGTCGTTTGTCAGCATGGGCTGGAAGGACGTCCGCAAGACGTGGCCGATCCCAAGATTAACAATCCGTCATACCATCAATTCGCCATCAAACTCACCGAACGAGGTTTCATCACGTTCTCGCCTCAGAACTTGTACATCGGACACGACACGTTCCGCACGTTGCAGCGGAAGGCCAATCCGCTCAAGAAAACCCTCTTCTCGATCATCGTACCCCAGCATCAGCAAATTACCGACTGGCTCAAGACCCTACCCTTCGTCGACGGCAGGCGGATCGGCTTCTATGGGTTAAGCTACGGCGGAAAATCGGCCATGCGGATTCCGCCCTTGGTTTCCAATTACTGTCTCTCGATCTGCTCGGCCGACTTTAACGAGTGGGTCTGGAAAAACGCCTCGACCCGAAGCCCCTATTCGTACGTCTGGACCAATGAGTACGAAATCTTCGAGTGGGATCTCGGATCGACATTCAACTACGCCGAGATGGCGATGTTGATCGCGCCTCGGCCTTTCATGGTCGAGCGCGGGCATTTTGACGGCGTTGCGCCCGATGAGATGGTCGGTTACGAGTTTGCCAAGGTCCGTTTCTTTTATGAGGCGAAGCTCAAGCTCACCGACCGTTGCGAGATCGAGTGGTTCACAGGCCCCCACACCATTCACGGCGAGGGGACCTTCGACTTCCTCCACAAGCATCTCGACTGGCCCAGGCCATGAGTCAAGAGACGGGTCGCTCAGGCAACCGCCACCTCGACCTGAGCCTCTTGATAGTGACGGGTGATCAGGTCGTTTTGAATCCAGAGAAGCTTCCCAAACGCCCGAAGCGTCTTGATCTCCCGGCTTCTTTCCAAGCCCAGTCCTAGAATCGTGGACGTAAAGGCATCGGCGACGAAACCCATCAGGGCGTTCATCTGAACAAGCGGAACATTCAGTTCCTTTGACCCCGCCTTGGGTGTGTGCATCTTGCCGACCATGTCGAGATAACCCACCAACTTGTCGTCGTATTCTCGGGTGACAAGACTTGCCAGATAGCGCCCAAGATGCTCTTTGCGGAACTTAATCTGGGCGTGATCCAACTCCAGGTCTTCGATCTTCCGAGGAACCTCGCCTTCGTAGCCGA
>JAYVYS010000075.1:0-2658 GCA_043784005.1 Isosphaeraceae bacterium | reverse complement strand
GTGCTCGAACCCGCGCGTTCCGCCAAAGGCCTGGGGGCACGGGTTCGACTACGAACCCGTGGCACCCATTAGCTCAATTTCATGTTGTCCACTTCGAATCCATGAATGACCGATCGGCGAGATGAAGCCGTTCTTGAGAGATCAATGCCAGGTTCCCCCTTCGCCGCCTGCGACCCAGCCCATGATGGCCTGGGCGATTCGGTCGAGCGGATGGACAAACTTGGCCGCGCCTCGGCGAATGGCTTCGCGCGGCATGCCGAAGACGATACACGTCGCCTCATTCTGAGCGATCGTGAGTGAACCGGCCTCGCGCATTTCCAGCAACCCTCCCGCGCCGTCGTCTCCCATCCCGGTCATGATCACACCGGCGGCATGCGGTCCCGCGGCCTGCGCGGTGGATCGGAAAAGAACCTCGACGCTGGGACGATGTCGACAGACCGGCGGGCCTTCCATCAATTCGACGCGATAGCCCGAACCGGTTCGACGCACAAGTCCGTGAACATCTCCAGGAATGACCAGCGCGCGGCCGGGAAGGATCGCGTCGTGATGCTTGGCCTCGGACACCTGTAGCTTGATCGCCGGGTTCGCGTCAAGCCGCGCCGCGAATGCCGCCGTGAAATTCGGCGGCATATGCTGGACCACAACGATTCCTGGTCCATCCGCGGGAAACCCTTCCAGAAGCTTTTGCACCGCCTGTACTCCCCCGGTGCTTACCCCCACGGCGATGATCCGGTCGGTCACGCCGGAGCGAGCGCTATAGGCGAGCTTGGGCAGCAAAGCGTCGGCGGAGTGCTTTGGGTCGGTGGCGGAGTGCTTGTCTTCGCGGATCGGAAGCTTTCCGGCCCGCGCGGCGTTGCGAACCGATTCGAGCAGGCTATGGCCCCACGACTCCATTTTCGCGGGGTCGCGCCAGTCGGGCTTGGCAATCACTTCGATCGCGCCCATTTCGAGTGCGGTCACCGCGCGCTCGGCCTGGTCGGTGCAAAGGACGACGGGCAAAGGGTGTTGACGCATCAATTTGCGAAGGAATGTCAACCCATCCATACGGGGCATCTCGACGTCCAGCAGCATCACCCCCGGCACGCTCTTGCTTAGCAGCGCGACCGCCTCGTAGGGGTCGGCCGCGAGGATGACGCGAAACCGTGAGTCGGACTCAATGATCGCCTTCAGTCGTTGACGGACCACGGCGCTGTCGTCCACCACCATGACGTCGATGACCGCGAAGGAGGCTGGTGTCGTCATGACCGATCACGCCTCCTTCCGGTAGATCGAGGGCGAGTGCTTGCGAAGGATCGACGGCACGGACTGGATGATCTCGCCGTTGCCCATCACGAGCCAGCCACCGGGTCGGAGATGCTGCGCCAGGCGGTTC
This sequence comes from Isosphaeraceae bacterium, assembly GCA_043784005.1. Lineage (GTDB taxonomy): Bacteria > Planctomycetota > Planctomycetia > Isosphaerales > Isosphaeraceae > JAYUFP01. The sequence goes on along the minus strand of JAYVYS010000075.1, from coordinate 1,286 downwards.
AACAGTTCGAGACGTTCGTCGTCGGCGAAGTAGATGGAGACGTTCCGGCAGAAGATCATGTGAAAGTCGCCGGGGACCGCCCAGCTCGCGTTTCGAAGGTCGAGATGTCGAAACTTGATCATGTCCCGGATTTCGGGAACGACCCGATAATTCCCCGCGCGGGGGCCGTGGCCTCTCATGAAGAACCTTCGGAGCCGCGCGGGAGTCACGCCTCGAACGTCGTTTTCTCGGTAAATCGCCCGCGCCGCGGCTTCAAGAACTTCTCGCGAGAGGTCGCTCGCCCAGATCTCGACACGGCCAATGGGAAGACCGGGGATCGTCTCGGCCAAGACCATGGCCATGCTAAAAGGCTCTTGCCCGGTCGAGCAGCCGGCCGACCAGATCTTCACCGGCGCGCCCGGCGTTTCTTTGAGCCAGGCGAGGACGCATTCCGACATGAACGTGAAGTGCGCGGCCTCTCGAAAAAAGGCGGTGTGATTGACGGTCGAGAGGTCAATCAAAAGTTGCGTGCCCGGACCGTTGGGGTCGGTCTTCAGCACACGCTCGTTGAAGTGATTGAAGCTGGTGAAGCCACCGGCCTGAAGCCTCGAACGGAGCCTCGCCTGAAGCAGCCCCATGCGGTGAGGCTCCAGAGTGATCCCGATCTGGTTACGAAGGAACGCCACAATGGGCGCGAAGTCCTTCTCCGACCAGGGTTCGGTCTCTGGGGGCTGCGGGGGCCCAGGGTTGTCCGTTCGCGACACGTCAGAACCCCCCACCATTGCTGGGGACGTTGCCACCCCCCAGGGAACCGGCGTTCAGCGACCCGAGCGCTGTGAACACGCGATCCACGTCGAGTACGAGGAGGAACCCGTCTTGGTGACGGATCAACCCGCGGACAAACGGTGTCGCCTTGCCCAGTCCAAGCTGAGGAGCGGGCTGGATATCCTCGGGAGCGAAATCAAGCACGTCGGAAACGCGATCGACAAGCAGGCCGGTGACCTGGATGTCGAGTCCCACGCTCGACTCAACCATCAGCACGCTGGGCGCTTTCCCCGGGTTGATGTCGATCGGCAATTCGAAGGGAACCCGCAAGTCGTAAACCGGGACCACATGGCCACGAAGGTTCAACACTCCTCGCAACGACTTCGGGCCAGCAGCGCAACAACGGCCATTGAAATCGGCATCTCCACGCTCAAGCTTTGCGCCCGCCCGCTGCACCACCGCGCGGGCGCAGTAGACGCCCTCGGCAACGTGGCCCAGCGAATCAACCGCTTGCTGCAAGGTTTGGCCCTGCGCCAGCAGAA
>JAYVYS010000074.1:0-9184 GCA_043784005.1 Isosphaeraceae bacterium | reverse complement strand
GTCGCGAAGCGAGGTTCGGCGGTGATCAAGGCGCGGGGAGCGTCGTCGGCGGCCTCCGCGGCGAATGCCGCGATCGACAGCGTGCGTTCAGCCTCATTCGCCACAAAGGGCGACGGCTGGTTCAGCGCCGGGGTGCACTCCGATGGCAGTTACGGCATCCCGTCGGGCTTGATTTACAGCTTCCCGCTTCGTTCCAACGACGGCAAGAGCTGGAGCGTGGTGCAAGGACTTTCCATCGACGCCGATGCCCGTCAACGGCTCGATGCGTCGGCTCAAGAACTGCTGAGCGAGCGAGATGCCGTGAAGGACCTACTCGGTCCGGCGGCTTGAGAACAAGATCAACGTTGACCCATGATTTTCGGTGGGTCATCGGTCAACGTGTTTCAACGAAACGGCCTTGCGTTCGGCCCCATCCCTGTGCGGGCACTGGGGTCGAGTCCGATGATCCTGGTCTTTGGGCGCGTGCGGTCGATCAGGACGGGAGAGCCTTCCGCCGTCTCCGCGAATCCTCGGTTTCCCGCCGTGTCCATGACCTCGACACGGATATGGACTTTCGCGGGGAGGTTCGCGGGCACGCTCCAGACATACTTTCCCGCGTTGTCGATTGGACCAGCGATCGCCTGCCAGGTTGATCCCGCCTGGTCGGGTCGCCAGAAGATCATGACCGGCTTGGTCGCGAGGTGCGCGTCGGAGGCTTGCCACTCGATGGCGACCTTTCCGACGTGCTGATTGATCCCCACGATCGGGGCCTTCATGCGTACCGAAGGGGCGGTGCTGTCCACATCAACGGTCAGGTGAGGTGCGTCGCCGGCCATTGGTGGGATATCTCCGAGACCCGTCGCCGACCTTGCCACGACCCGAAGTCCGAAGGTTCCCTCTCCTCCGAGTTCAACCGCGAAGGGTGAGGTCCGATCGGGATCATCGGCTTTCTTGAACCACGTCCGGCCGCCATCCTGCGTGACCCACAGCTCCACCGAGGCGGGACCGTTGGGTCCGGCATCCTCGACGGCATATTGCAGCGGAAACTGAGGGCTGGAGAGCAAGAGCGTTTGAGGAACGGCAGCCTCAGGCGCGGGTGCCGATGCTCCTGAGGCGGGTTCCGCGCCGGAGACGGTCGCGCCGCCGAACGGATCATTCCCGCTCCCTTGTGGCGTCACGATCGCGTTTCGGGCGGGTCCATTCGTCGGTGCCGGTTCAACAGGCGAAAAGGGATCAGGCATCGTGCCCGAAAGGCCCGCGCCGGGGATTCGAGGAGCGTCTGACGTCGAGAAATTCGGCCCGGACGCAATCTGTGAGATCGCGGGTGAATTTGAAAACTCCGACGATTCGCGGCTCGCCATTCCGGGATTGGTCGGCGTGCCCTCCGAAAGCGAGAGCGATGCGAGCGCGGAATTCCCGGCTTTATCGCTCACGGAGGCGCGAACTTTCAAGGGTTCCGCAGTACCGGAGTCCCAGCTTTCACTGCCGATCAGGGCCGGTTTGGAGACCGGCACCTCACGCCAGTCTCGCGCCCCTTCCACCTGATACTCGATGTGGAACGACTTCAAATCGAGGTGCTCGTCCTTGATCTCCCAGCGCACGGCCGCGAGGCTGCCGCGTCGTCCGTCCGGCTCGAAAACCAGGGAAGGGGGGACCGTATCAACGACCACCTTCATGCTCGGTTCAGGAGTCTCGTCATCCGACGGATAGAGTTTCCCTTTGATATCGAGGGTTCGGACCGCGAACCAGTATTCGGCATCTCTCGTCGATCGAAAGGTCAACGAGGGCCGGTCGGGCGTGGTCCTGCTCGCGAGCTTCCATCCGAATCCCGAATCTTCGGAAACCCAGAGCTGAACCTCCTTCAAGCGAGGCCGGTCGGCGGGCTCGACGTTGAAGGGGATGCGGAAGCTCCGGCTTTTATGATACAGAGTCGGAACGCGACCGGGACGCGCGGCGGGCTTATCGGCGGCGGAGGCCGTCGCGGCGCCGAGCACCAGGCTCAGCACCATCACGGCCGCCACTTGTAACCGTTCCCACCTCGGCGTCACGTGCCCACCCCTTGCTTTGAAGGAATTTAATCGGCGCGAGAACGTGATTCCGGCCTCTCGACCGGAAACGCGCATCGCGTGGCTCATGCCGAGGTTATCGACCCTGCCAAGCGGTGCTCTTGAAACGAATCGATCGCGTGGTCTGATTATGACGGTCTCGTGGGCTCAAGGACCGTAGAACCAGCCTTCGATTCGCTCATTCTCTCGGTGAAGTGCCTCGGCTCTGTCATTGAAAAGAAAGGCGCAGAAGATCCCGGTAAGGGCACCACCGACGTGCGCTAGGTACGCGACTCCCCCCGATTGCCCGAGGCGACCGAGCGATCCCAGCCCCTCCCATAATTGCATGGCGACCCAGAACCCGATCACAAGGAGTGCCGGCATCTCTGTGACGAACTGGAAAACCAGGACCCGCATCCGGTTATGGGGGAACCAGAGGATGTACATCCCCATGACTCCGGCGATGGCCCCGGATGCGCCCAGGGTGGGGATGATGGAGTTGGGGTTCCCGACAACCTGGGCAAGTGTGCCAAGCACCCCACAAGCCAGGTAGACCATCAAATAACGCCAGGACCCGAGAACCTCTTCGACATTGTCTCCAAAAATCCAGAGGTAGAGCATGTTTCCGGCGAGATGAAGTGGACTTCCGTGCAAGAACATCGCCGTGAAAAGGGTGATCCAGATCGGATACGGACCCGGCGCGTGCTCGACAATCCGGTTCTGGCCGGGGATCGCCGCTGTCAGACCTGGAGTGATTAACCTGGGGCCGGCGGCAGGGATCGACTGGAGGATATCCACCCGGTGCGTCAACTCGTAAGGAGTCGCGGCGTACCCGGAAGTGAACTCGTCTCCGTGATCGAGTTGAACAATGTACATGACCACGCTGACGGCGATCAGAAGATAGGTCACCCACGGAACGATTCGCGTCTTTTCGAGGTCGCCGAGGGGAAGAACCATGCGACCGAAGCCCCTCACAACGCGAATCGTTCTGGGTGGGAAGTCTCCTCTAGAGCGCGATTAATGTACAGGCGCGGAGATCCATACGCCAGTAAGTGGAGAGCGATCGAGGGTGGAGCGGAATCGCTGCGGGAACCAGAAACCTCAAAGGCAAAGTTTAGGACTTTGTCCATCGCGTGACGCTTCGGATTCGATCGACTCCCACTCGCGTCTGACCCTGGAGAGGCCGAAAGCGCAAAGCTCAAATTCGAAGCTGAGTCTTCGAAGAATCGGGGCCTCGTCGCCATCGACAAGCGTGCTGGCAAGATAATACGAGCGCTTGCCCTGTCGCTGGTAATGAATGAGATGGTCGGGAGAATCGACACCCTGAAGCTTGGACAATGCCTCGGGATAGACTCCGGTCCAGAACAGCGTGAAGTCGCCGACGCTGCGGTGGCAATCGCGACGGTGCTCGGAGTCGGAACTCGACTCCGCTTCCGCCACCATCGCGGTAACGTGCTTGATCCGGCGTCCTTCGCCGTCTCGTTGGCCCCGGAAGGCGTCACATTTGAGGAACCCGGCAAGCAGGTTCGATACATACCCGACAACCCGTGGATCACCGATGCCCAGTTCATGCATGAACGTGTGCTCGGTAAGACCGCGGAAAAGGCGAGAGAGGGGATGAGAGTCAGAAATGGCGCGCGTCATAACAGGGCGCTCCTCACCCGGTAGGACACGGTTTCGGTAAAATTCCCTGCTTACAGGGACCGTCGCACAACCGCCTAAGCAAATCCTACGCCACCTTAAGGAATTGTTCAACGAGAGTTCGATCAATCGCTATCTCGGCCTTGCAAAAAAGGGACGGAACATGGCATCATGGCGTCGGTAAATTTAAGGGATTTCGCGACATGGACAAAGATCTCGGGGCTGAGAACCTGGATCTCATTGCTTTCGACTTGGGCGTTGACTGTCACTTTTCGAGACACTTGAATCGTCTTTGGGAAGCGAACACAAGCTCAATTTGTCAACACGGTTGGTCGCGTTGAAGGCTCCTGGAGGAGGATCGTTTGCGTATCACGTTTCATGGGGCCGCTCGTCAAGTCACGGGCAGCGCGCATTTGTTGGAAATTAACGGCTACAAAATCCTGCTGGATTGCGGGCTATTCGACTCGAACCGTCTTGACCCCGAAAGCCCAAATCGTCGATTCACATTTGATCCCAAAAGCCTCGACGCGGTCATTGTTTCGCATGCGCACAATGACCACATCGGGCGGCTTCCTTGTCTCGTTCGCGCTGGGTATCGTGGTCCGATGTTCACGACGGCGGCCACCGGTGACATCGTGAGTGTCATGCTGCGCGACAGCGCGCGCATTCAACGGGAAGAACTGCGTAATGCGAATGTCAGGAATGCCGAGGGCGAGCCGTTGGAGCCGCTCTTTGAACTCGCGGATGTCGAATGGGTGGTTGAGCAGCTTCGTCGTCACCCTTATGGCGAAGCGGTGGAGATTGTCCCCGGAGTTGAGCTTACGTTTCACGACGCGGGCCATATCCTGGGTTCGGCCCTGACTCAGCTTGACTATCACGAGAGCGGTCGAAGTCGTCGCTTTGTCTTCACCGGGGACCTAGGCCGACGCAACATGGGGCTCCTGCCTGATCCAACGATTGTCAAGGACATCGATATTCTGGTTACCGAAAGCACTTACGGTAATCGCGAACTCGATTCGTACGACACGTTGATGAAACAATTGCACGCGATCGTCGCTCGTGCGATTCGGCTTCAGAGCAAGGTTGTCATCCCGGCGTTTAGTTTAGGCCGAACGCAGCGGATGGTTTATTGCCTCCAAGAACTGTTCGCGATGCACAAGGTTCGACCCATTCCGGTTTATGTTGACAGTCCGCTCTCGAATCGGTTGACCGATATTCATCGTGATCACCCTGAATCGTATACTCCCCAGGCTCGCCGATTGATGGATAAGGACCCGATGTACTTCGGGTCAAAGCATGTTGAATTTTGTCAGAGCTGGGATGACTCGCGGCGATTGAATTACCTGAGCGGTCCCATGGTGATCATCGCCTCTTCCGGAATGTGCGAGGCGGGCCGAATTCGGCATCACCTTCGCCACATTGTTGGCGACCCGGATAACGCGATCGTCATCGTGAGCTATCAAGCGGAAGGAACGCTCGGTCGTCAGCTTGCCGAAGGAGTCGAACGTATCAACATCAATGACCAATGGATCGACCTGAATGCCGCGGTCTACGTTCTCGACGGCTTTTCCGGCCACGCCGACAAAAACGATCTGGGTTGGTGGTTCGCGCAAACAGGCGGCAAGATCGAGCGCGGGTTTCTCGTTCACGGCGATCCCGAGTGCATGAATGCCATCGCACCGATTCTCCAAGAACAGGTCATCAACCCGGTGATCATGCCCGAACTGCTCGCGAGCTTCGAGGTTTGATCACGGCACGGTAACGATCAAAGAGTTAAACCTTGATCGGCTCATTCCACCTCAAGAGCTTTCGCGAGTTCGTCCACGAGCATTCCGATCCCCTTGACGACGTCGCCCCTCGGCATCGTGTCAGCATCCGCGAGCTTTCGCACGAGTGCGCTCCCCACGATCAAACCGTCGGCCACGGGGGCGAGCTTGCGAATGTGTTCTGGAGTGCTGATACCGAAACCGATACAGATCGGTAACGTCGTTTGCGAACGGAGCCAGGCTACGTTTTCCAACAGTTCGGCCGGAATCTCTTTCCGCTCGCCGGTAATGCCCGCGATGGACACGTAATAGAGAAAGCCGGTGGTCGTCCGTGCGATTTGCAAGGCACGGTCGCGCGGAGTGGTCGGGGTCACGAGTTGAATGAGCTTGAGTCCGCGTTCGGTAGTCAACCGCAATAGCCCCGACGACTCTTCGACGGGGAGGTCCGGTACGATCAGGCCATCGACTCCGGATTCTCTCGCGCGGTTGAGGAAGCGTTCGACCCCCGTGCGATGGATAATCGCATAAGAAATCATTGTGACGATCGGGGCGGAAGCGAGCACGCTGGTCTCGGTCTCCGCACGCAGGGTCCGCAACATTTGCAAGACCTGATCAAGCTTGACTCCGCGAGTCAACGCGCGATGATAACTCGCCGAGATGACGGGTCCGTCAGCGATCGGGTCGGAGTAGGGAATACCAACCTCGACCATGTGCGCACCTCGCGCAACCATCTCGATGATTAACGCGGCGGTGGTGGCAAGGTCGGGGTCGCCCGCTGTGATAAACGGCATCAAAGCGCGGCGGCCTTCGCCGCGAAGGCGGTTGAACAGGGCGTCGATTCGATTCATGAAAAGCTCAAAGTCGTTTCCATCGATTTTCAGGTGAGCGGACGAGGAAGTGTCGGCCTGTTGTGACTCTCAGTCGCACCCGCCGGTTCTTCGATCTGAGCACGGGCACGAACAAACTGCGTTGAATTAAGCGTAAGCAAGGCAATTGTTTGTCCGGCCGGACCCAAAAACTCGGCCTCGCAACTCCCGTCGGGGTAGACGTAGACCGCAGTACCAAGATCATCCCGTTTCAGACCGAATTCAGGCAAATCCTCTTGGAGTGAGAGCACTTCGAGTTCCTCGATCATGTCATCTTCTCCGATGGCAGCGGATAGGCTGTCACAAATTCGGGAATCCTTTGACCAGCTCTAATGATCCAAATCGATCGCACGAGAGGATCTCTTCCGTCAGGCGAGGATATCGGTCCTTCGACGATATATTTTACACCGTACGGGGTCAGTTCCTCTGCCGTTGTGTCATAAAGCCTGACATGCGATAGCAACGCTTCCTGAAGTGTCTCCCATTGATCACGAGAAAATCCGAACGCTCGAAAAAAAGCCTCCTTGAATCGACCCAACTCGTGCTCTGAGGAAAGAAGGTAGTCCGTGACCTTGGATTCCCTGACTACCGCGATCGAAGCGTTCGAAATCTTCAATGAATTTGGATCCCCGGGAGACAGAACGACATCAACGGCCAGTTACATCGGCTCGCCGCGAAGCCTTGCCACTTCGTAAGCGTCCTTGTCTCCGCGACCGGAAAGACAGACCACGATCACCTTGTCCTTACCGAGCCTCGGCGCTTCTTTCAAAGCCTGAGCGATCGCGTGACTCGATTCCAGCGCGGGCAAAATCCCCTCGTTTCGTGCCATCGTGTTGTAAGCGGCGAGTGCTTCCGCATCGGTCACGCTTTCATAACGGACACGGCCGCAGTCTTTCCAGTAACTATGCTCGGGACCGACGCCCGGATAATCCAGGCCTGCGGAGATGGAATGGACGTCGGACGTCTGACCGTCGTCATCCTGTAAAACGTAGCTGAGGCTCCCGTGGAGCACCCCCGGCCTCCCTTGAGACAGACTCGACGCATGCTCGCCCGCCTCCGGCCCGCGACCGCCCGCCTCAGCACCAACAAGTTCAATCGAGGCGTCATCGATCAATGGGTAAAACATCCCTGCCGCGTTCGAGCCACCTCCCACACAAGCGACCGCGCAATCGGGAAGCCTTCCGATCTTATCAAGACATTGTTGTCGCGTTTCCTTGCCGATCACCGCTTGAAAGTTTCGGACGATCATCGGAAAGGGATGGGGGCCGACGACGCTTCCAATGGTGTAATGGGTCGCCTTTGACGAGCCCATCCAGTCTCGCATCGCCTCGTTGGTCGCGTCGCGAAGCGTCCGGGATCCGGTCGTGACGGGGACGACATCGGCTCCCATCGTCCGCATATTGAAGACGTTGAGCTTCTGGCGACGAATGTCTTCCTCGCCCATATACACCGTGCATTCCAGACCGAACAAGGCACAGGCCGTGGCCGTGGCGACTCCGTGCTGCCCCGCGCCTGTCTCGGCGATCACGCGCGTTTTGTTCATCCGCATCGCGATCAGGACCTGCCCCAGCGCATTGTTGATCTTGTGGGCACCGGTGTGGTTAAGGTCCTCACGTTTGAGGTAGATCTTCGCTCCTCCCGCAAGCTTTGTGAGTCGCTCGGCGAGGAACAACGGCGACGGGCGACCGACATAATCGGTCAGATAGCCATCAAGGGTCGCTTGAAACGAGGGGTCGGCCTTGGCCCGCTCGTACTCTTTCGCGAGTTGATCAAGGGCGTCCATCAACGTTTCAGGAACGAATCGGCCCCCAAATTGGCCGAATCGGCCGAGAGCATCGGGAAATCGTGTGGAAACCGTCGCGGTTGAAGGCTGTACCTGCCCTGGAAGCGTGATGGCGGACATCGCGAAACAATCCTCAGTCTCTCGGAGCGGGCGGAACTTGTCGACTCAAGGAAACCTATCCTCAACTAAAAGGGATTGTCGCGCCCGCCCGGCACATTGGTCAAGGGGCACGAACGCTCACGCGCTATCCGGAGCGGAGGTCGCGTCGAAACGGCCCCCCGATCCTCTCGTACGAACCTCCCTCCGCGTCGCGTTCACCTGCGAGGGTGCATCAACGGCGGCTTCTTGGTCCTCGTTCTCATCGCCGTCGGTATAGAAATCGAAGAACCCCTGCCCGGCGAAGTAGACGGACATGCGCGTCGCACACTCCTCAACTGCCTGAGGAACCGTGCGTACTGGCGGACCAGTTTGCGCCGCTCATCGTCCGGCATCTCAAGGATATTCATGTAAAATCGACGCCCCCGGCGCGGGTCGTGCAAGCTCCAGAGGCGTTTGATCCCCAGACCCGATTCGGCGTCCTCGTATTCGAGCATCCTCGCGTATTGTCTCGCCTTCATCTTCTTCGCGAAAGCGACAAGCTCAACGTCGGATTCAGATCCGCCCTGGTGGTCGATCCAGGCGACGATTTGCTCGGTGCTGAGACGCGGGCCTTGCTCCGCGCACAACTCTTTCAAGCTGATCACGATCTCGGCGGGTCCCATCACCGCTCCTTCCATCCTTAACGTCTCTGTTAACAACGCAATGAGACGAATTTTCATCACTTATACGGATGCCAGAAAGTTTATGCCCTTCGGTGCACATAACCGGCGTTGCAGATGCTCTTGAGTTTCTCGGCATCACCACACACGACACAGGGCCAGCGCTCACTAAAGCACTGTTCCGGTAAGGACTTCCAGAAGGAAGTTTTCGTTCCAGCCACAACTGCGGCGTTTCATGACGAGGCTGTCGCGACCGGGATGTTGCTTTAACAGCGAGAGAGTGAAGCGATTGAGCCACGCGAAGTTCTCACGCATGTGCTTGTCTCGAATCCGCGATTCATCCTCG
>JAYVYS010000073.1:0-2010 GCA_043784005.1 Isosphaeraceae bacterium | reverse complement strand
CGGCACTCGATGATACCGAGGTATCCCGGTTTGTGGAACTGAAGGCGCGGCTCGACTCCCTCTGTCTCGCGGGGAATGCGAAACAAGAAGTCCGAGGGGGCGAAGTCACGTCGGAAGATGATTCGCTGGAGATCCCCTTCATCAAAGATCTGCCCGTCGACTCCGTCGATGATGGTCACGTGGCGGTTCAGGATGACGAAATCGTCACGTTCGTCGGGTGGATCGAGTAGTCGGGCCAGCGCCGAGGGCAACCCGTCTCCGGTCGGTGGCAAAAGCCCGTCGACGTCGTATACGGACTCCAACCGCCTCCCCAAGTCGCGGGCTTGGAGACGGCGTACTCTGAGTAATTGCCTCGCTAGCGTGGTGATGGGAAGGTATGGCCATTCATCCTCGAGGCGGGCCAATTCCACAGCCGAGGTCCACCCGGCCACCGTCAGTGCGGCAGGGCGTAACTCGACCTTCCGTAGCGCCTCCTCGATCCGTTCCCGTAACGGCGCGACCCATTCGTCCCAGCCGCTTCCGCCTCTGCGTGCCGACCACAGAGCCGCGAGCCGTCGGACCCTCGGCCGCGCTTCAAGGGTTAGGACCTCCGGCCGTTCCCCGCTCCATGTGTAGCGGCCCAGGAACAATCGGCCGGGCGAGAACGACAGCCCCGTATTATGGAGGTCGAGTGGGATGTCTCCGTGAACGACGCGGAGAATGAACTTGGGGTAGGGTCGGTCGGTAAATCCGGGCCGCCGCGGGTTCACCTCGATGGTGAGGTCGAGGCTCGAGACCGAACGTGCTTCCTCAACTTCCAAAGAAAAGTCGCACTGTAGTGGAGGCTCTCCTTGCCGCACAATCACCGCCGAGCCCCCCGACGCGACTCCGAGGAGCCCCCGGACAGTGACGCGGAGCACTTTGGATTCGACGATTTCGGCGGAGAGCGAACTGTCCGGATCGAACTGCTCAACGCCATCGCATCGGTCCCCCTCGATCAGGCCGGAGCGGGCGTTGAGATAATCTTCAAGGCCGAAGAGTTCCATCTCGGTCGGAAACTCGATGTCATGCCAATTCGGCCAGGTCACCATGAGTCGGGTCCGCTCGTCTTCTTTTTATCTCTCTCGCCGCGTATTCGTCAGTGGATGATAAACCTTGCGTCGAATCGCGGGCCTGGACCCGGAACGAGATGGTATCGAAACGGCCGCCAAAAATCCTGGTGTAATCATAGTCTTAGGCCCACCTGGTGTAAAGAAACGGTCACCGGGTGACCGTCGGAAGCGTTGATCCATACGTCCTTGATGCTGGCCGGGTCGGCGCGCTCTTGATTCAGGCCAAGTCGACAGCTGGCCACGGCAAGTTTCAGGATTGGGTCAGAGCCAACTTTGTGTTCTCGTACGAGACCGCATCGCTCTACATGAGGCTCGCCAAGGGCTCAAAAGCGCAGCCCACGGCGGCCGCAAAAATGCAATCGATTGCAGATTTGACCATCACCGGGGCGGCACGCTTGCTCGCAATGCCGCTCGCCGACGATTCGCGACAAACAGCTCCGGTCAAGACGGTCGGCTCACGCGACGGCACCAAGCCTGACGAGGGGCTTCAACGGGAGTCCGACGACCGCGGCACGGATCTTCCCGAGCCTCTGGGATCTCAGCGCGGAACCACCAACACGCTCGGATCTCAGCGCGAAACCTCCGCGCCCCTTCCTGACGCCTCTCGCGGCCCGTTCCCGATGTTCACCGGCCACACGTGAAGGTGCCTGTCCAGTGGCCCGGTATCGAAACCCCTCGGGACGCCGGAGATCTGGAGGGCGTTCGCGGCGATCTCAACGACGCTCTGGTCGAGATCCGGCGGCGATTTCGATCCATACCAGATGACATCGGACGGGCGCGGAAGCTGTGGGCGGCCTTGACAGGTTACTGGGAGATGATAGTCACCCTGATGGAACTGAAGAGCCCTCAAGCCATGGCGGATTGCGAAAAGTGCAGCGGTATAGGCATTACCGCCTCAGGAGTCCTCTATGTGCTTTGC
>JAYVYS010000072.1:0-3585 GCA_043784005.1 Isosphaeraceae bacterium | reverse complement strand
AATCAATGCGCGAATGTCATACTTATGTTCAATGAAGTTTTTCGCAAGCGCGTCGAGCAGTTCCGGATGGACCGGCGGGTTCGCCCGGCTCATGTCGTCGGGTGGATCGGCGATCCCTTTACCGAAGAATTGGGCCCAGACCCAGTTGGCGGTGGCTCTCGCGAAATAGGGATTGTCGGGGGAAGTGATCCAATCGGCCAGATTCTTGCGAGGATCTTCGCCTTCCTTGATCGTGATGGCCTTGCCGTCGAGGAGCCGGGGAGGGACCGGCTTCCTGGTGCGAAGGTGCTCGACCTCCCCCTTGGGGTTTAGCTTGACCTCCACTCGGCCGCTCATCCCGGGCGCTCCGCGCTCCGCCTTCGCGAAGAATGCGGCCAATCCGTAGTAATCGTCCTGCGTCCAGATATCGAACGGGTGGTCGTGACACTGGGCACAGCGGAGCCGCAGGGCAAGAAAGCGCTGAGCCGTTTGCTCGGCCCGGGTCTTCGCATCAGGACCGTCGAGTGCGTAATTTACCGCGCCGCTGCCCACTTCCATCGGGTTCCCAAGCGCCGTGAGCATCGTCCTTACCGATTGATCCCACGGAGCATTCTTCTGAATCTGTTCGTGCAGCCAGGTATGATAATAGCTCGAACCGTTGCCGAATCGTGTCTTGGTGATCTGAAGTAGGTCGCCGAATTTGATTTTCCAGAACAGGCCAAACTCCTTCGTAGCGATCAGGTGGTCGACGAGCTTCTCTCGCCTTTCCGGGTCGGTATCCGTAAGGAACTGGCGGATCTCTTGGGGCTGAGGCTGTTCACCCGTGAGGTCGAGAGTGATCCGGCGAAGAAAAACAGCGTCGCTCGCGGCAGGGCTGGGTGGAACCTTCAAGGCGGCGAGCCGCTTGTAAAGTTCGTCGTCGATGAAATTTTTACGTTCGAGCTTGTCGAAATTCACGTTCAGTTCGGGGTTGATCACACTTGCCACCCGAGTGCTGACAACCTGATTCTGGAAACGAACGACAAGGTCCGCCTCAGCCCGACGGAGCAGCTTAGCCTTTCCCTTGGGGGTGATCGTGAGCGCCGAATCGTCGTTGGAGCGGAACAACGCGAGCCGCGTCACATCGCGTGTGTGGCCGTCTTCATAAGACGCCAGAACACGCAATTGCTGCGTTCCGGGACCATTGAGGCGGGCATCAGCCGGCTCAACCTTCACACTCTTGAGCGCTCCATGCGACTTGCCGAGCGACTCCGGAGCGCCTGCCTTCAGCCATGCCACGAGTGTCGCGTGGCTCTCGGTACCTGGCTTCAGACGTTGACCGCCGGTATGAGGGACGGTTCCCGATGCCTTCGCCAACAAGAGACTCGCAGTCGGGTTTAGCCGAGAGAAGCGTCGACCCCCCGCATCATGGGTAATCGCTTGATAATCACCTTGCGCGTCATAACCGAAAAGCGATAAGTGAAATCCGTTCTGACCGTCGGCCCTGACGTGACAGCCCCCGGTGTTGCACCCCGCATGGGTTAAAATCGGGACAATGTCGGTCGCGAAGCTCCAGGGCCGCTGTTCGGTCGTGGGCTCGATCGTCACACCGACCGTCACATCCTCGCCGTCATGTACCGCATGGACCGTGGCTTTTCCCGCTCCAATCGCCACGAGATAGCCGCCGCGATCGACCGAGACGACGCCCGTTTGCTCAACCTTCCAGGTCACGCTATCGGTAAGATCCCGGCGCGTATCGGGATCGGGCGAGAGCGAAGCGATAAGCTGGTATCCGAGATCGCCCGGCCCCAAGGTAAGCGTCTCGGGGCTGATTCGAAGCCTCGGGGTATTCTTGAACTCGACTTTGGGGACTGCTGCCTTGGCGAGCGGAACACTGTCGACAGGCTTGGGAACGCCGGGGATCGGTGCCGCGGTCCGACTGCACCCGGCCCAGATCATGGCACCCAGGACCGCCCATCCAGGTAACCAGCGCCGTAGGGCCATGGGAGGAATCCCCTTCAAACGCCGAAAAGCCAGCCAACGACAAACGTCATCGGCATTTGAATCCTAAACCGGTAAGATCGATTTCGCAAGCCCTTGTTGATGATTTCGTGAAATGTCTCAAAACATTCTCGACAAAAATCATCGACTCCGTTCGGCTTGCGACTCGCTCCAGTCAGGAGTATCGTTTCAGTAGAAACAGTTTGTCCTGTTCGGGCGATACTAACCGTGGAACTCACACCCGCCGCACAAAAATTCGTCCTGCATTGGGGCGAGATGGGTCAGGCCTGGGGCATCAACCGGACCATGGCCCAGGTTCATGCTTTATTATTCGTCTCGCCGGATGCGCTTGATGCGGAAGAAATCAGCAAGCTTCTGGATGTCAGCCGGTCGAACGTCTCGACGAGCCTGCGCGAACTGATGACCTGGGGCGTGGTGCGTCGGGTCCACATCATCGGCGACCGCCGCGACCGCTTTGAGGCGTTGAAGGATGTGATGGAAACCTTCCGCGTCATCATGGCCGAGCGCAAACGAAGAGAGATGGACCCGACCATCGCGTTGCTGGAAAATTGTGTCGAGGAGGCCAAGGCGGGCGATTCTTCCGACCAATACACACGTGAGCAGTTAGAGAAGATGCTTGAATTTTGTAGCATGGTCACGGGTTGGTACAGCCAGATCGATCGACTCTCGACCCCCGCCCTGCTCCGCCTCTTTCGAGGAGGGGCCAAGCTTGCGAAACTCTTCACGATGGCGACTGGCGCACCAACCGGCGGCAGCATGGAAGAAACCGAGGCGCGGACCAGTTCTAACTGAATGAATGGCTTCAGGATGGTCAAACGAATGATGACCCAAAGAGTTACTCGGTCGGTAGTTATGTAGAGTGGGCAATTGCGGTGGAAACGCCGTTCGACCTTCTACTCCCCTTCAGGTCGGCTCGCAGTCCGATTCGATGACATGGCCAATCGCCTTGATAACATCCCGCATGGCCATGTCGTCAAGAACTCCGATCGGCCCGGCTGACAGGTCGAGTTGAACCTTCTCGATGGATAGCATGTTCTCGCACTGAGCGACGCAGTCGGCCGTGAAGCCGAATTCCCTCGCCCGAAATGGCACACAGTTCGGGAGGGCGTTTCGGGCGTAAAGTCGGGCGGAGGTGCATACGACCACCAGGGCGTACCTGCCCCGGTTCAGATCCTCGCGCGATACGATGACGACCGGATGCGGCCCCGCATGGGCGAAGTCGGCCATGTAAACTTCGCCAGGTTTGATCACGGCTGCTCACCCATCCGGCCGATCGCATTTCGAAGCCCCACCGCGCGGATAGCCCGCTCACGCCGATCGTCTTCTAGCGCCTCGTGAACTGACTCGTAGTCGACCTCCGGGACGAGGACATAGGAGGATTTCGTCCGCGGGTCGATCACGCGCGGCAGTTCCTCCCCGAGGGCATCAAGGGCCTGCTGTTGTTGCTCGGTTAGCTCGATGGTCATTGCGGCCGCCTCCTGAACGACATTCTAACCTGGAGTCGGCTTCCGAAAAAGTTCGGGTGTCCGAGCCCCTGACCACCTTGGCCCTCAGCGGCGATCGTAAGCGATCGACGGGTTGACCACCTGCGGCACCGCCTCGGGG
>JAYVYS010000071.1:0-5264 GCA_043784005.1 Isosphaeraceae bacterium | reverse complement strand
GAGGCGATTCTTTATAACAAAATCGTCGATGCGAATCGCGTCGCGATCCATGCCGGGGTCAATTGATCGAGGTGGTCGATCACATCGTCGGCACCGGCGGAACGGAGATCCTCGGTATTGTACGTGTTCGAGATGCCGATCGCCCACATGCCGGCCCCCTTGGCCGACTCGATGCCCGCGAGGCTGTCTTCGATCACCAGGCATTGACTCGGAGAGAGGTCGCTCAAAGCTAAATTGTCGCACGCGCGGAGCTTTTCAAGCGCGAGCATGTATCCCTGCGGATCAGGCTTGCAGCGCTCCGCTTCCTCGGCCGAGACGATGGCACCCACGCACATGCGACGGCCGATCAACTTCAGGGCGAACTCGATCTCCGGACGCAAGGCACCCGAGTTGATTGCCAGGGGGTAACGCTCGGAGAGTACGGCGAGACACTCCGGGGCACCCGGAAAGATCTTCAAGCCCTCGGCGGCTTCCTCGGCATATCGAACGGCCTTACCGGCGATCAATGAGTCAAGCCGCGCGCGATCGGCGGTCTGGCCGCCGTCCAGGAGCGCGGCCTCGAAGCATCCCCGGTCGTCGAGCCCCAGATAACGCTCGTGGTAGTCGTTCTCGGTGATAAGGACGCCCTCTTGTTCAAGAACTTCGCGGAACATGGCGAAGTGGAGGGATTCGTCGTCAATGAGCACACCGTTGAAGTCAAAGATCAACGCCCGAATCATGCCGCCTCGCCGTTCCCTTTGAAGGCTTTTACTGAACGTCCGGGTCCGGCACCCACCCACGGTTGCTGCGAACTCGCGGACAGAAAAGCAATGACGAGCCGGTTCCGCGATGGGATGACCCAATCGGGACGGCCCGCCACAACAATCATCATCGTATCAGAAAGCCGCGGCAAACACAGATCGCGATTCAGGCACGGCCGTTCACCTCGACGCGAAGGCAAAATCCCTCGCGTTTGAAGGCGATTCCGGGGGGTGTCCGGAGCTCGGATCAGATCGCCTCGGGGCCTCGTTCGCCGGTCCGAATGCGGATGCAATCATCCATCGGGAGGATGAAGATCTTGCCATCACCGATCTTACCATCGCCGCCACTGCGTCCAGCCTGGATGATCGCGTTCACGGTCGGTTCGACGAAATCTTCGTTCACCGCGATCTGGAGTTCGATCTTGCGGAGCAAATTGACCGTGAATTCATGCCCTCGATAAACCTCGGTGTAGCCTTTCTGCCGACCGAAGCCCTGGACGTCCATCACGGTGAGTCGAAAGACTTCAACGTGGGACAGGGCTTCCTTCACTGCTTCGAGCTTGGTGGGCTGAATGATCGCGATGATAAGTTTCATGACGGACCTTATGCGCTCCCCGCCCAAGACATGCGTCTGGGATCTCGCACCGGGACTTGGGATGTCGTGGCGGAGTGTCTGGGCGGAGGAACTCCTTGTTGGCAAAACTCCCTGGTGCTTACGATTGTCGCTCAAATCCTCGCGCCGTCAACAAAAAAAACCGAAGTCAGCCGACGAGCCACTCTGAGCCAACAAGTCGGGTTGTTAAATCGAACCGTCCCGACGCCGGCGAATCAGGGTTGCCGGAGTCAGGACGGTTTTTTTGACGAATTCAAGACGAGTCGCGAGGATCGGGCTGAGCTTAGAACCCGGGCTTCGGGGCATCCGTAGGCGCCGGTGCGGTCGCGGGGTCCGGAACCGCCGCCGGCTGTCCCACGGGCGGAGCGACTTGCTCGGGTTCGGGGAGCGTCGGGGTGGGAAGCTCGGTTGCCGGGGCCGTAGAAGGAACAGGATTGCTCGGAGGCGCGGGGCTCACCGGAGCCGGACCCTCATTCGCGGGAGCCGGAACTGGCAACGGCGCGGAAGCCGGAGCGGATTCCGTCGCTGGTGCCGAGGGAGCGGGCGGTGTGGTGTCAGGGGCGGGGGGCGGTGTGATGGGTTCCGTTGAGGTCGGATTCGCCAATGGAGCAGACGTCTCGGCGGGGACCGTCTCGGGCATCGCGGTCGCCGCCACCCCCGTTCCTTCAGCAGCGGGCTGAGCGACGGCGGCAGGCATCGCGCCTTCATAGGGTGAAGCCACCTGGCCATAACCCGTATATGACCCCATCGTCGGAGCGGCCATCATCGGACCACCGACACGTCCCCCGATCGAGGGAATCGGGAAGTCGTCGCACGTATCGCATTGTGAACAACCCGTCGCGAGGCTTGTCAAAACCGCAGCCCCTAGCGCGAGAACTTGCCGCAACATGTCGTTATCCTTTCTGTGACCAGGATCATCGCCGTACCTCGACTTGAGTTTTCCACAAGTCTCGAAGGACCCTCTATCCGTCATGAACCGCGCAGATTCCCTGATCGCTATACTGGCGTAACGCGACACGCGGTTCGTTCCCCGCCACCCCGTTCGAGGATCGGCCGGT
Source organism: Isosphaeraceae bacterium (assembly GCA_043784005.1). GTDB lineage: Bacteria > Planctomycetota > Planctomycetia > Isosphaerales > Isosphaeraceae > JAYUFP01. Next base: position 2,853 of record JAYVYS010000071.1, on the reverse strand, counting down.
TCGCCTTCCAACGTTGAGAAGAACACACCGAAAATCACCCCATCTTCCGAAGCTCACCGAACTTAACAGGTCAATTGCGAACCAAGGCGAGTATTCCTCCCGGGAAGACCCTCGCCGGGCAAGATTAACGATTGGTCACGATTAATCCGGCTTCAAATGAGTTATCGGCGGGGTCGGGGTCGAACTGATCCCCTCTTGGCCGAATCAGGCGAGTTCGCGGTCTTCCCGGGGGAAGCCTATTTCTTGTCTCGTGCGACTTTGACGATTATTTTGATTAAGCTGAAGATGCCGCTCACGTCGAACCGATGCATTGGGATGACACGCTCGTGCGTCTTCGATCGTCGAGGGATTCAGGAACCCAGGAAGGGTGAACAACCATGGACTTGGTGCGACATCAGCCTCGGACGGAGGGGATACGGGCGGGTTGCTCCGGCCGAAAGGCGTGGATGCCGGCCGCCGAGAGTCTCGAAGGCCGTGCCTTGATGGCGACCTTGCTCCCGGACGTTGCCATGGTTTCGGCCACCACGCATGACTCCCGCGGGGTGACCATCGATTACTCGATCAAGAACGCCCCGGTGACCCAGCCGTTGACCTTTGGGGTCTACCGCTCAGCCTCAACGGCGCTTGACTCGACCGCGATGACCGTCGGCATGGTGAGGATCAACCCGGGACCATCGGAAACCCTGGATTCCGCGGGCGTTTCCGCACTTTCGATTGGAAATCACGAAATCACGTTTCCGCTTCCAGGCGGCCTGCCGATCACTCCGCAACGTCCCGACGTGCTCGTCGTGGCCGATCCCAACCATCTGATTTCCGAGTCGAACACCGCCGACAATACGGCGTCGTTTCATAAATATGTGATTGGAGTGATTACTCACGGCGGCATTCAGCCCAAGGGCTGGATACAAGGACCGCCCTGGGAATTGCGGATGGCTTCCGACTTGACCGCGCAGGGGTACGACGCGGTGATCCCATTCAACTGGGTCGCGCAGAGCGGCCATGCCGGTGCCGCGGCGAAGCAGGCCCCCAGACTTGCCGGGCAGCTTGAACAGGCGGCGGCCCAGTTCCCCTCGGGATCTCCCGTTGATGTGCATTTCATCGGTCACAGCGAAGGGGCGGTCGTCAACAGCCAGACCATCAAGAAGCTCAATGCCGATGGATGGCCCGCCAACCTCCAGGCCGGCTATCTGAAGGTCACGATGCTCGATCCCCACGCGGCCAGCACGGCGGTAAAGGGTCAGCAATATAGTGTCGGCAGCGGCACCCTCGGCGAGATCGCCCGTCTCTGGATCAACAACTATCAGTCCAAGGCCAAGGACCCCCTTCCCGTCGTGGCGGAGAATGTGCAAAGCGCCGAGGTCTTCTTTCAGCATACGCCGATCAATCAGGCGCAAACGAATAGCGGCATCTATAACCTTTGGGGACAGGTGCCGGTCAAGGGGAACGCCGAGTATTTCAATCTCTCGGCCCGAGGGCTAAGCCATAGCGGCAAATTCGGCGTTCAAGACTGGTATCGATCGAACGTCGTGCCGACTCTGGGAGAGGGCGCGACACAGTTGAACTCGATGGCCTTGACGGCAACCCAGCTTCCTTTGCCGACCACCTCGGTCGACGCCCTAAGCACTTCGGTGACCTACGCCGGGCACGCGGCACCGGGCGCAAAGGTGCGATTGCTCGCCGCGCGCGAGTCGGGCAGAACGCTGCGCGCGCTGGCGGCCACCGATGCGGGGCCTGACGGGGCATGGACGGTGTCGACACACCCAATCGCGCCGGGCCGTTACCGTGTCATAGCGGTTTCGAATGTCCCCGACGCCATCACCGGCCGCCCGGAGTTCCTCAAGCCGACGGCATGGCTCGGCCCCCTGGTGGTTCGACCGAACCACAATACGGGCTGACGCGTTGATTTTCGGTGATGAGGCGGGAACGAGGCTGCGAATTTTTCAAACGGGCATCGTCGAGACCCAAGCGGCGAGAGTCTCTCGACCCTGTCGCTCGAGCGGCCCGACTCAAATCCCCGGCCTCCGTGATTCCTCTCAACATTTTTCACCCGCCCTAGAAACCTTTTCAGCGATTCGGCGCTCCTGCGTGCCGAGTTCCAAGAAACGCGCAGATGTTTGCCTTAGCGAGCGAATCATCGTACCAGAGCGGTAGGAAAGCCTGGAGTTGAGGCTCAAAATGCTCTTTCAAAGGGTATGTCGCAACTTTCCTGTTCGCGCTCAGGAGTGCTCAGAGAAACAATATTCCCGATTTTTGATCGTTGGGAATGCGATATGCAGTGAATCGTAGATCTAAGCTGGTCAGCCGACAAGTCCTGGCATCTCGCGTTGGGATGTCGGTCGCGGTACTTCAAAACCGGTTGATTTCTCGTGGTTCGTAAGGGCAACCGCGGGGAAGGAACCATGGTCAAGGAGCCTCAACAATGGAAACGCTCACAGTCATGCCGGTCGTTTTCGCAGCGGCGCAGTATTCTCTGATCTACATGCTTCTGGGTGGAGGATTCGGCGGGGCCATAGTCATCTACATCGTGGCGAAGATGCTTGGAAAATGAGGCTCGATTACGACATCCGTCGTTCCTGATTTCCAGATCCGATCGACTTCGTTTGAAGATGTGATTCATTACCGAAAGGGTACAACGATGAGTCTCGGCTTGATCTTGCTGATCGTTCTGTTCGTGTTGCTGTTGGGAGGCCTGCCGACCTGGCCTCACAGCAGAAACTGGGGATACGGCCCGAGTGGCGGCCTGGGAACGATCCTGATCATCGTATTGATTCTGGTGTTGCTCGGGCGAATTTAATCGCGAGTAAGTCGCGTCTCAAGTCAACATCGATCTCTAAGCGAACGAGCCGGTCGCCG
>JAYVYS010000070.1:0-6796 GCA_043784005.1 Isosphaeraceae bacterium | reverse complement strand
GAATGCCACGAGGCCCTTCCGCCGGCCTTCCGCCAGGACTTTGGTGAAAATCCCTCGCTCGGCTTCAAAGTAGCGGTGCCGGCGTGCCATGTACGCGGGCCTCAGTGATTCGAATAGGCTGTCCAAACCTTGCGAATAGTCGCGAACACTGTCGAAACGGAATAAGACTCGCGTCCGCAGCATCTCCCGCAATCGCTCGGGGACCGCTACCGACGAGCCAGCGATCTCGTGCAGCCGAGCTTGCAATCGGTCGACGACACGGTCGATCGAGGACAGGGCCACTTCCTCCTTGCTGGAGAAGTGTAAGTAGATGCTCCCCTTGCCTATGCCCACTTCACGCGCGAGGTCGTCCATCGTGGTCTTCTTGTAGCCGTAGCGCGCCAACAGACGCTCCATGGCATCCAGGATGGCGTCGCGTGTCTCCACCTGCAAAGCAGCGCCCCGCATGAATTGTGACCATTGACCAGATTAGTGTTTTGGTCATCATAGGGCGTTCGCCACGCATTGTCAAGCTCGGGAGGCAGGCCGGGTCGCCCAGGGAAATTTCTCTCCGTGGGCTCCCATAGATCCGTGCTTGCGGACTTCCCGAGTGCGGAAAAAGATACTTGATGATCATCTATCAGATATTATCATATGTAAGCAACGTCAATTTAATTGTTCCTGACCCCTTTCGCTTCCCAGCGAGTCGCGAGGTATAGTGGCCATTCAGGCCTGCCCCTTCTCATCACCCGAAGGCTTTGTCTGCTCGGGCCGCCACACGGGTTCCTCGTGACGGTGCACGGGGGTGAAGGCCAGTCGCCTCGCGTGGCTCAGGGAGTGCATGCCGCATCGAGCGGGAGGACCGCGCCTCCCGCGTTCAACGACATCAGGTAGAGATAGGTGTTGAGAAAGTGCGCGCAAGCCAGGTCCAACTTGACCAGAAACTTGGGCGGGAAGAACTGGACCGGGTTCAGATCGGACAGCGCGAGCACATGCGCATATAAGTGATTAAACGGGGTAGCCGTTCACAGGGTGGGATAGGTGGAATTACGCGGCTCTGGTTGCGGGCGTGGTGACCGGCGGAAGTGAGGGGAGAGCTTGTCCATGACGATCCGCCTCAAAACATGTGCTCAGATAGTCCAAGACATTTCGCCCCTGTTGGCGTCAGGCCGTCATCACCGTCAGTATTCGCTCCACGAACCTGCTCCCGTCCGCTCTGTCGGTCCCGCCGCTGATCCGACGCCAGATCACCGCATGACGCAAGGCTCGTTCCACCGCGTTGGAGTAGGTGTCACTTTCGTGGGTAAGTTCTCTTGACCTCAGTTGCGACCTTGGCTCCAGAACGCATCCCACTGGTTCGGTTAACTTTGGAACAGGGCACGGAGATGCGAGACCGAGTCGGCGCCATCCACGCCCGAACGCATCCCGCCGCCGCAGAGTCGCTGGCGGACCACCGTATTGCAGCCCGATTCCATTGAACCCGAGCCGATCTGTCAGCCGTTCGCCTGATACTTCGGATAGTCCATCCGATACGCATTTTTGCGGACGTATAGCGTCGCCAGGCGATATTCCTCCAACGTCTCGAGACTGCGCCCGCTTCGATCCAGCGCCTCCAAGGTCTGCAACACCGCCGTGCCCCCTTCCGTCTTCATCGGGTGCCGGCAGGCCTCCAAGAGCGGCGTCGCGGATGTCATTTCGTCGGAACACGCTTTGGCCAAGTCGCCCAGGTGACCCGACGCGTGATAGAAATCCAGGATTAACGTCGCGCGTGGAAAATTGACCTCGAAGAACGTCTCGAGGCCTTGGCCGCCGTCGCTCAGGCCGATCCAATGATCCGCCCGGTCCATGCCGACTTGGCCCGCCTGGCGTCGCAATTTCGCCCCCAACGTCTCCAGGTCGGTTAGTCCGGCGAGGTAGCGCTCCTGCTCGATACCCACGTCTTCCTCTGGTGGCTCGACGATCCGCAGCTCTTGTCGAAATCCGCGCGCAATGCGATCGGCGACGGTAAGAACACCGTCTACGTGAGTGCTGCCGTCGTCTGGGAGATCGCCATCAAGCGGGTCCTCGGCAAGCTCGACGCCCCGGACCTCAGTGCGGCGATGGCCGCCAACCGCTTCTTACCCTTGCCCGTCACGATCGCACACGCCCTCGCCGTCGAAGCGCCGCCGGCTCACCATCGTGACCCGCTCGACCGCCTCCTGATCGCCCAGGCTCGCCACGAAGGGTTCAAGTTCGTCAGTCGCGATCCCCATGTCCCACTTTACGGCGTGCCGCATATCGTCGCCTGACAACCTCTCCCCGACCTGCTATACCCAGAGGCTCGAAACTCGACGCGACCGATCACGGAGGAACCCATGGCCAAGAAGCGGGCCACCACGCCGAAAACGAAACGACCTACCAAGTCGACCGCCGCACTCATCCCGAAAGGCTATGAAGAGTTCCTCGGACAGATCAAAGAACGCATCCGCGTCGCACGACTTCGGGCCTCCCTCGCCGTCAACCGTGAACTCATCGAACTCTATTGGCACATCGGCCAATCTGTCGTCAAACAACAAAAGACCAAGGGATGGGGCAAGGCCGTCATCGCTCGGCTCGGCGACGACCTCCAGATGGCATTCCCCGGCGAGAGCGGATTCTCAAGGACGAACGTCTACCGCATGCGGGCCCTTTTTCTCGCCTATCAGAGCGCTGCGGAATTCGTCCCACAGCCTGTGGGACAATTCACCGAGAGCGGGCTCCCCGTCGCCGTCGCCGACCTTCCGTGGGGACACAACATCGTCCTCATCGAGCAGGTCAAAGACGCCGCGCGACGACTCTGGTACGCGCGTGCCAACTTTGAGAACGGCTGGAGCCGCGCCGTCCTCACCCACTGGATCGAGAGCGACCTCTACGAACGTCAGGGCAAGGCCCAGACGAACTTCGAGAAGACCCTGCCAACCCCGCAATCCGATCTCGCCAGGGAAACGCTGAAGGACCCGCACAAGTTTCACTTTTTGACGATCGCGGGGGACGCCGAGGAGCGGGAACTCGAACGAGGGCTGGTTGCTCATATCCGCCAGTTTCTCATCGAACTCGGTGCCGGGTTCGCTTTTCTTGGGCAACAATACCGCCTTGAAGTCGGCGGAGAGGATTTCTACATTGACTTGTTATTTTATCATGTCAAGTTGCGATGTTATATCGTCCTCGAACTCAAGACCACGCCCTTCAAGCCGGAATACGCCGGCAAGATGAACTTCTATCTCTCCGCCGTCGACGACCTCCTCCGCCACCCTGACGACAAGCCCTCAATCGGCATCATCCTCTGCAAGGCTAAGAATCAGGTCGTGGCCGAGTACGCGCTCCGCGACCTGGCAAAGCCAGTCAGCGTGTCGAGTTACATCACCAAGCTCGTTGAGTCCCTTCCGCCAGCCCTTCTGGGCAGCTTGCCCACCCCGAAAGAGCTGGAGGCGGAGTTGAAGAAAGAAGCCCCCAACGAGGATTGAACCCCCTCGGGAACGTTCGGGGGCAATCGAGTCCTCACCATTTGCGCTCGAACTCGTCCTGGATGTGAACGTCGGTGAAGTTGAGGTAGATCGCCGTCGTCTGGAGGCGGTCGTGGCCCAAGATCTTCTGCACCGTGGGCAAGCCGATCCCCTTCTGCAAAGCCGTTGTGGCGAACGTGTGCCTCAGCACGTGCGGGCTCACAAGCTTGGTGAGCCCCGCGCGGTTGGCCACCGCGTTGACGACGTCCTGAGCGCGTCTCGTCTTGACCGGGAACGTCTTCTCCAGCGCGAAATGGTGCTCTAAACGTGTTCGAACGCGGTTCGACAGCGGAACTACACGGACTTTACTCTTCTTGCCGTCGGGGCCACCTTTGCCTTTAACCCGGAGCTGGCGCTGTTGCCAGAGGACGTTCTTCGCGGGGAGTGCGCAGAGCTCGCTCATGCGGAGCCCGGTGTCGAGCAAGGTCCAGACGACGAGTCGGTCAATCGGTGTCTCGCAGGCGTTGGAGAGACGGTCCGATTAGCTGTGGCTCAGGCGCAATCCTATGTCGCCGAAGGACACGAGTTTGTGGTTGATATTGATCTCGAAAAATTCTTTGATCGCGTCAACCATGACATCTTGATGGATCGGGTGTCCAAACGGATCTCCGACAAGCGACTGCTCCGATTCATCCGGGCGTACCTGAACGCCGGGGTGATGGAGAACGGGTTGGTCGGTCCGACCGACGAGGGGGGTCCCGCAAGGCGGCCCACTTTCACCCCTGCTTTCGAATCTCGTACTCGACGAATTCGACCGCGAACTGACCCGCCGGAGTCTCCGCTTCTGCCGCGATACCGACGACTGCAACATTTACGTGGGCAGCCGCCGGTCGGGGGAGCGCGTCATGTCAAGCGTCTGTCGCTTCCTGCACGACCCGACTTAAGCTCAAGGTCAACAAATCGAAGAGCGCGGTGGCTCGAAGTTGAGAGCGAAAGTTCCTGAGCTTCACGATCTCGAACGACGTCGAACCGACCCGCTAGATCGCCGTGAAGGCCTTCGCGAAGTTCAAGGAGCGGGTCCGGGAACTCACACGTCCGACGCTCGGTGTCAGTCTACCGCAGTTGATCGCGCCTCTGGCGCGACACCTGGTCGGCTGGCGAGGCTACTTCGGCTTCTGCCAGACGCCCATCCTGCTGCGGAACCTGGACGCCTGGATTCGTCGCCGATTGAGCAAGTATATCTGGCGACAGTGGAAGAATGGGCGGACTCGGTATGCGCAACTGCGCCGACTTGGGTGTGTCGCACTTTCACGCGGCCGTTGCCGCCGGTTCAGCGCCTGGGTTTTGGCGCATGGCCCGCCACGTGGCGGTCCAGCAGGCTCTGTCCAACGCTTTCTTCGACTCGATCGGCCTTCCCCGCGTGCTGACATCGCCGACCGCTTAACCTGATCGAACCGCCGTGGTGCGGACCCGTATGCCCGGTGGTGTGAGAGCGAAGGAACCGCGAGGCCCCCCGATCCCGATCTCCGCACAGGAAGACGCAGTTGGTGCTCCGCTAATTCACGTCACGACCGACCGTGACCTTGCGCGTCGGTCGATCAGACTGAAGCCGTTCAAGCGGGCAGATCAATGGCCACGAAGGGTTCGAATCCCGCGTCACCGACCTGGCATCAATACGGATCTTCGCGATGATTTTGGTCCGAGCGGGTTGATGGCGGATCGTCACCGCTCAACGCATCCGATTCGTGTCGTCGTCGCCCAGATCTCCTTTTACTGGTGAAGATGTTCGCGAAATGCTTTCAGTAAGCGGCTTTCAAAGCGATAGGGATTCCACACAACCGCGATCGTGCGCATTGGCTTCGGACTTGAGAGCGATCGATAGACCCGGCGATCGCTCTGGTCGCGATGTCTGGCCATGGCGGGGATCATGGAAATACCGTGAGATAACGACACCAGTTCCTGCACCATCGTCAACTGACTTGTTCGTCCCACCGCCACGGGCTGAAACGAACGCTGGCGACAGAACGACATGATGGTGTCCGACAGACAATGTACCTCGTCGAGCATCACGAATGGGAATGGTTCCACATCGCTCAGGCAAATCCTGGATTTGTGGACCAGGGGATGATTGGGCGGCAAGACGAGCAACAACTCTTCCTCGAACAGTTCTTCGACCTCCAGATACTTCGCCGGGATCGGCAAGGCGACGATCGCCAGATCGATCTCTCCTTGCGTGCAACTCTTGAGCAACGGGTCAGTCGTGTACTCCTGGACGACGAGCTTGGCCTTCGGGAACGAGGCGGAGAACCGACTGAGGATCTCCGGCAGGAAATATGGGGCAATCGTGGGGATCGCGCCGATTCGGATCCGTCCGCTCTCGCCGTCGTCGGTGATCTCGGCTTTCGTGTCTTCGAGGATCGAGAAGACCCGCTGGACTCGAGCTTGCAGCAGCGTCCCGGCGTCGGTCAGGGAGACGGACCGCGTCCTTCGCTCGAATACCGGTTGCCCGATTTCTTCCTCCAGTTTCTGGATCGAGCGACTGAGCGCCGGTTGTGAAATCATCAGATCCTCGGCGGCCCGCGTGAAGCTGCTCCGTTCGGCGACCCGCAGAAAGTACCGCAACTGATCGAGTTCCATGAAACCATCCTCGGCGAGAACGATGCACGGCGAGCATGGCACGCCCCCGCGAATCGTCCCGCATGAACCGGCCATGCCCCCGGCGGGACGCCCACAACGCGAAAGTTGCCTCGAATCCGCCCGCTGCCGGGCGATTTACGCGGTAAGAACGAGTGCAAATGCATGAATGGATAGGGTGAAATCCTGGGCTTCCGCGTCCTCCGGGAATCCCGAGAGATCTGCGAGGCCGAGGAGGACAATTCGACGGCTCGAATCCCGATCTTCCCCCCTCGATCCAACCGCCCGGCACGTTGGACCGCGCCGGGATGCCCGCCGTATCCATGCACCGGATGCATCGGAAGTATAATCGAGATAGATTGGACCAACCACACCGAATTGGGTAACGTCACCCATACGCCGACGTGCTGATTCCGATCGCATGCGTCGGACGCAGGCCCTCATCCAGGAGAGAACATGATTATGGAAACTAAGTCCACCCTCGCTCGCGTCATGGCGAGCGTGGTGGTGTGCTGCACCGCGACCGCCGCGTTCGCCCAGAACCTCCCATTTACCGGCGCCGACAGCAAGAAGCCCACCACTCCCGCGACGGCCGGGCCCAAAACCGTCGGGGGCAAGGCTGTCGAGAACACGAACAAATCCCCGGGGAACGCCGGAGCCCCGAACGCTCCCCTGACCGGCACCGACAGCACGAAGCCCTCGATTCCCGCGACGATCGACGG
>JAYVYS010000069.1:0-18041 GCA_043784005.1 Isosphaeraceae bacterium | reverse complement strand
GCGGAATTCGTCGCCGAGGCGGCGAATAAGCCGGAGAATATTAGAGAGAAGCTCGTCGAGGGAAAAATCTCTCGATGGTGCGGCGAGAAGGGTGTGTTTCTCGATCAGCCGTTCGTGAAAGACGACTCCAAAACGGTTCGCGAACTGCTCCACGAGCTAAACGCAAGAACCGGCGAGAACATCTCGATCGGCCGCTACGCCCGGTTTATCGTGGGTGAAGACGTACCTGCGGAAGGGCAACCCGCCGAGTGAGTTCGAGGCTCATTCCATGGTCTTTAAAGCGCGGCTCGTCATTGCGGGATGGGACTCATGTCCCCATGATTGGTAGCCGTTTCCGCCTTTTTCTCGTAGGGTGGGCACCGCCCACCACGCAACTGACTTGCTGGCCTAGTCTTAGGATGGTAGGTGATGCCCACCCTGATATGGTTGGCGTAGGCTGGTCCTGTGCCCGAAAAACTTAACACAGAATGCTTTGCGTGAAATATAGGCCTGTTCTAAGTCCGTAGGGCATAGGACTTGCTCCAACCCACAAGAGGGGATGGTTGGCTCAACCTTGCTTGCGGGCCGTTCGAGCCAACCATCTACTCTACGTTGTTAGCCCTCATGCTGTCGTCCGGTCAAGCTGATTGTGAAAATGGGCAAATCCGGCTGTGATTGCCCCTCAACTTTTTCCCTTGACCGGGTGTGCGAACGAACTCGAACCAACGGCGCGAACGAACTCGAACCAACGGCGCGAACGAACTCGAACCAACGGCGCGAACGAACTCGAACCACGGCGCGAACGAACTCGAACCACGGCGCGAACGAACTCAGGGCATCAAAAAAGGGCAGGCACTTCGGTTTGCAGAACTCAGATCAGTCTCGGAAGCGATACTTAGTGAGTGCGCCGGTCGACTTCTGTTTCAAGTTGCGGCTGTGCCGAGTAAAAAAGCCATCCCGCTCTTTCTCCAATCCTCCCGCGACACGCGCCAAAACAGTCGAGTTCCGTCGTCAGGACTTTCAGAGACGGGTGATTCGGGATTCGAGATTTTACTTTGGGGTTGGAATTCGAAGGGTCGTTTGAGTCGATCGCGCTTTCGGTTTACCGAATCTCGCTTCGTCTGGAGAATGCTTATGGACGTTGTCTCGCCGTATGGCCCTCCGCTATTCCGCCGCGTCCTACTGAAGCTGTCGGGCGAGAGTTTTTGCAGGCCCGGTGAGGGAGGTTTAAGCGTCGATGAAATCAGCAGGATCGCGCGCCAGGCTTCGCGAGTGGCGGCTTGCGGGGTCCAACTCGCGATTGTGGTCGGGGGAGGAAACATCCTCCGAGGGGCCACCCTCACTCGCAACCAGAGTGTGATTCAGGAGGCCACAGCCCACTACATGGGTATGACCGCCACCGTGATCAACGGCCTCGCTCTTCAAGACGCGCTCGAAGGCCTCGGCTGCGAGACTCGACTCTTGACCACGATCCGCATGGACGAGATCGCCGAGCCGTTTATTCGCCGTCGCGCACTCTCGCACCTGAACCGCAACCGCGTGGTTGTCCTGGCTACCGGCACCGGCAGTCCGTTCGTGACGACCGACACCGCCGCGGCCCTTCGTGGAAAAGAGCTGGGCTGCGAGGTCCTCATGAAGGCTACCCGGGTCGACGGTGTCTACTCGGCGGACCCTGAGAAGAATCCTCACGCCGTTCGCTATGAGAACCTGACCTACGAACAGGTGTTGCGGGACGACCTGAAGGTCATGGACATGACGGCCATCGGCATGTGCCTGGATAGCGATCTTCCGATCCTCGTGTTCAACTTCAAGAAGGAAGGGAACATTGAGCGTGCTATCGCCGGTGAGACCATCGGTACCTGGGTGGGCAAGCGTCCGAGGCCCCGAGTCGGTTCGGTGTCGGAGCGCCCGACTTGATGGGCTCGGTCTTCCTTGAGACCGCCCGGCTCTAGTAAGATACAGGCTCGCCGCCGAATTTTCCGCAGGAATCGCGTTGTGCTGAGAGGCTGCCGTCATGAGTATCGAAGAGATCGTGCTGGAAGCGGAGGAGCGGATGGAGAAGTCCATCGCACTGTTGACCGACCAGTTCCGGGGCGTCCGCACCGGTCGCGCCAATGTCGGACTCATCGACTCAATCCGCGTCGAGTATTATGGCTCGTTCACGCCATTGAAGCAGATCGCCAACCTGAGCACTCCGGAGCCTCAGCAGATCCTGATCCGCCCCTTCGACCCCTCGGCGATCGGCGATATCGTGAAGGCGATTCAGACAAGCGACATCGGCTTGACCCCAAACTCCGACGGTAAGGCCATCCGTCTCAACGTCCCATCGCTCTCGGTCGAACAGCGCAAGAAGCTAGTCGGCCGTGTGAAGGACCTTGCCGAGGAAGCGCGCGTCTCCATTCGCAACATCCGTCGCGACGCTAACAAAGCGGCTGACTCCGAGATGTCGGATAAGGTTCTCACCGAGGATGACCTTGAGCGTTGCAAGGAAGAAATTCAGGCGCTCACTAAAAAGTTTGAAGGGAAAGTCAACGAAAACGCAGAGAAGAAGTCGGCCGAAATCCTCGAAGTGTAGAGCAGGGGAATGAGTGATCGTGGGAGGGTCACCCCTTGACCCGACCCCAGTGCATTCTCTATGATGATTATCTGAGTTTGACCGGGGCGTTTAGCTCAGTTGGCTAGAGCACCAGCTCGACACGCTGGGGGTCGCAGGTTCAAGTCCTGCAACGCCCATATCTGCTTGAATCGATTTAAGAAGCTCCCGGACGACCCCCTATCGGGTTGTCCGGGAGTTTTTTCGTCGGTCCATCCTATGCGACAAACTGGTCCGTCTCGTGTTCTCGAATTGGCGGGACGCCGGTATGTCGAACGACGATGATTCCAAGGGGACACAGGTGGAACGGGCTTATCGTGAGACGTCGGGACAAGGGGAATGAGTCGCTGTGAGTCGAGAGGAGCATTCGGATAGTATCTTGTTCGTGGTGGGAAGATGAGATCGAGAGGTGGGGGCTCGACTTCGGAAATTGCGAAGGCTCGCTCAAGAACGCAGCCGCGCGGGCAGCTCTTCGCATCGGAAATGGGAACATTGAGATGGGCAAACGCGAAAAGACCCGGGGCAAGAAACCTCGGGAATACTTTGAGAAGCTCACTTCGGATGGACCCCTGAGGCCGCCTCGAAGTTCGAGGCCGATCGTGCTAAAAGACGTGACTTCGCGCTTCGGCATGATAGCCGTGTGCCTCGGCCCGGCGTACTTCATCGGCACCATGGGATTAAACATCATCAAGACAGGAGTATACGAATATACGCTGGATACCTATTAGGGGTTCGACCGTACTTCGTTCTCCATTTCACCCTCAAGCCATGAGGAGGTTCGTGCGACTGGAGACTGGGCAAAGGAGCAAGGAGTCGGCTTCGTGGGGGTTGCCGTGACCCTATGTTTCTGGGCCTTCCTGATCCTCTGGAGCATGGCGGGACCGCTCGCACTCCGCGCTGAGTGGGATTGGCTTCATACACTGATCAACCTGATATCACTTGCGTGCTGCGGCACCGCGATCGTCGCCTTTTTCCCTCCGTGGCGAATCGGGTGGTCGATGAGCTGCAACGCATTTCACCTCGTCGTCGGATCATTTCTTTATCTGGCGACGCTGCGAGACAAGGTGAAAGTGCGGGCGCGAAGTCAGAAAATTTTCCCAGCTCTGATCGCGTCGGCGGTTCTCATCGGAAGCTTCTCCTCGGGTTATCTCGTCGGCATCATCGCCGGGATTTTCATAGGAATGCTCTTGGCGACCCATATTCTTATGCTGATTCCGAGCCTGCGTGCGGAACTCTGGACAACCGGCGAGCGAATGACTTAGACGAGACTGCGCACTTCTTCGAGAATTCTCTCGACCTCATTCAAGGTGGAATAACAGGCGCAGCCGACGCGGACCAGACCGTCTTGGGAATGCCCGAGTCGGGCAACGGTGGTCGTGGCGTAAAAGTCGCCGTTCGAGACGAAAATCGCCGAGTCGGCGAGTCTCGCGGCAATCTCGGACGAAGGAATGCCGTCGATCGTGAACGACACGGTCGGGGTACGCGGCAGCGTAGGCAATGGCCCATGGAGTCGAACGCGGTCCAGTTCCGTTAAGCCTTGCCAAAGGCGTTCCGTGAGCCGAATTCCCCGCGAATGAAGCCCTTCAAAGGCGGTGATGAGCCGTTCACGCCGGGTTGTTCCCTCGGCCAGCGAGGCCAGGAAATTCACAGCCGCAGCCGCTCCAACGATCCCTTCATGGTTCTGGGTTCCCGTCTCAAGTCGCTCGGGAACAGTGTTTGGTGAAGGCTGAAGTTTGGGAGTGTCGAGTGACTGGAGAATCGCCTCTTTTCCATAAAGAATGCCTATATGAGGACCATAAAACTTGTAGGCCGAACAGGCCAGGAAGTCGCAATCGAGTTCTTTCACATCCACCAGACGGTGCGGCGCATAGTGAACTGCGTCGACGAAAAGCAGCGCGCCCGCCGCATGTGCCAATCTTGCGGCGTGGGCGACGTCGCTGATCGTGCCGAGGGCGTTGGAGGCCGCTCCAATCGCCACAAGTTTTGTGCGATGGTTGATCTGTTGTGCCAGATGGTCGAAGTCGACCTGTCCCGATTCCGGGATCATGCGAGCAACCCGTACAATCACGTCCCGTTCGCGGGCCATCTCGCGCCATGGGTCGACATTTGCGTGATGATCCAGTTCTGTCACCACGACCTCATCGCCCGGCGAATACGAGCGTCCCAGCGCGCGCGCCAGGTGAAAGGTCAGGGTGGTCATGTTGGCTCCAAAGGCCACTTCTTTAGCGGAGGCGTTGAAGAAATCCGCGAGCGTTTGACGCGCCCCGTCGATGGCCTCGTCGGTCTCTCGGCTGGTGGGGAACTCCCAGTGCGTGTTGGCGTTGTGATGATACAGGTAATCCGACATCGCCTCGACGACGATCCGAGGCACCTGTGTTCCTCCGGGACCATCGAAGTAGGCGACGGCCTGATCGCGGTGCCGTCGGGAAAGCGCGGGGAAATGAGAGCGGATCGCGGAAACGGGGACGAGACTGGTCGATTCGGAGGACATGACGCTCTCTCAAAGAATGGCGTGAATCACCTGGCCTCGGCTGATCGGATGTGGACGATTGAGCGGGTCGAGATACTCGGTTTCGGGGTCATGTCCCAGGCAGTGAAAGATCGTGGCGGAGAGGTCTTCGGGCCGCACTCTGCCGTCCTTGGGATAGGCGGCGCTGGCGTCGGACGCGCCGTAAACCTGACCCCCGCGAACCCCTCCCCCCGCGAGCGTCACCGAAAAGACTGAACCCCAGTGCCCGCGACCGCCTGCGGCGTCGAGTCGAGGGCTTCGACCAAACTCAGCCATGCAGACGACCAGAGTCTCTTCGAGCATCCCTCGGCGTTCGAGGTCTTCAAGTAACGCCGAGTACGCGCGGTCAGTCGGCGGAACGAGAACGTCCTTGAGACGATCGGATTCCTTGATGTGGCTATCCCAACACGGATTCATCGGAGGTTCGTCAGGACCGCGATACCAGTTGACCTGAACCAGCCTCACTCCCGATTCCACAAGTCGGCGGGCCAGGAGCGTTCCTTGCCCGAAAGGCGTGTTTCCATAGCGTTCTCGATTCGACACCGGCTCTTCCTCAAGGCGAAACGCCCTCCGCGATTGGGGAGACGCAAGCAAGTCGAACGCCCTGCGCGAATGGTCGTCGAAAAGCCTCGCGGTGGTGTCCTTATCGAGGGAGTCAACTTCGCCGCGGAGTCGATCGAGCAAACCCCGGCGACGCCCGAGCCGGCCCGATTCAAGGTCGGCGGGAAGGTCGATTTCTTGGATGCGGTAGCCTTCCGGAGTCAGTTTGGCGTTGAGAAGCCAGGGGTCGTGCGACCGTCCCAGGAAGCCCGCGTCCTGACCGGGCCAGACGCTGCCGTCGGTATTGAAAATCCTGTGCGGCAGCGTGATTGTCGCGGGAAGTCCACCGCGCGTTCTGCCAACTTTTCCCGCGAGAGCACCGATCACGGGCGCGTCGTTGGGCGCGCCGGGGTTGGCGTTCTCGAAATTCGTGGGTGAGTGCGGCCGACCCGTCAGCATGTAGTAGCCGCTGGAAGAGTGGGCGTTATCCCCGGTGGACATCGCTCGCAAGATGCAGAGCTTGTCGGCGACGAGTGCGGTGCGGGGCATCAATTCGCCAAGCGAGAGGCCGGGTACACTTGTGTCGATCGCGCCAAAGTCACCCCGGATCTGGGCGGGCGCGTCGGGCTTGGGGTCCCATGTCGAATGCTGGGGGGGACCTCCCATGAGGAACAATACGATGCACGACTTCGCTCGGCCAAACGACGGATCGATCGAGGACCCGCCTCGTGCCGCTCTGCTCCGAGCCAGGTCGGAGACGTTCAAGCCCGCTCCCAGCACTCCCAGGCTGCCGATCCGTAGAACCTCGCGCCGTGTCAGACCATCACAAAGCCGGGGACCGGAACTCACGAGTCGAAGCATCTGGGCCTCAGTACCCGGTGAGGGGACGTTGAGAAACCGTTGTTGAACAGACGGATCTTAACAGTAGGTAGGACGAGATTCAAGAAATCCGGCATGATGCGCCCCCAGATTGCAAAGTCCGTTGATTCGCCGTAATTCTTGATTCTGCCGTTAAATACGACAGCCTGTTGAGACTTGGTCTCCTGCCGAACTTGCCCACCTGTTCGCCGATCCGATCACTGGCCGACCACTTGAGACGAAACCTCCCTAACGCTCTCACGTTCATCCAGGCTATCGAGTCGGGACTTTTCAATCCTCCTGCGGGTTATCGGGATCGTTCGCGCTAAAATCCATGCGGGGCCGTGTGGCGAGACTGGCGAAGTCGGGGGTGGACGCCCAGTATCAGGATGCCGTTCGTCGCCAGCTGGGCTCGCTTTATCGAGCGTTCGTCGATTGGCAGGTCGCTCGATTGATCGCGATCGGCTCGGAAATCTCGGTGCGGGAGCAGGAACGCGTCGTCGCGGAGGCGACCGAAAGGCAGACGCGCGGCGGATTTGGCATCAACAACGCCGAGCGACTGACGATTAAGCTTGAACAGATCCGAACTGCTCGCGATGACTCACTTGCCGCCAAGGAGGCTGTCGCGTTGCTTCTCAACATACCGCCCGACGAAACGCTTCGACTTCAGCCCCGCGGAAGGCTTCGGGTGCCCGCTCCCGTGTTGCCGCCACTGGAAGAATTAACGCAAGTCGCCCTGACCGCCCGGCCCGACCTGGTTACGGTTCGACGAGGTGTGGGACGGGCCGAGGCGGAACTGGCCCTCGCGCGAACCAATCGGTTTGAAGATATCTTTCTTTTTTATGATCCGATCACCTACCAGGATAACGGCCCCGGCGAGGTTCCCAGCGCCCACTCTTGGGCCATCGGCGTGACGATCCCGCTCCCCCTTTTCAACCGAAATCAAGGGAATATCGCACGCGCTCATGGGAACGTCAGCCAAACGAGGGTCGAACTATCGGCAACGCAGCGCAGGATCGTCTCCGAGGTTTGGCTCGCGGAGCGGGAGTTTCGGAATGCGCGAGACGCGCTCCCTCGGATCGAAAACTCCACACTCCCCCGCGCCCGGAAGGCCCGCAGTGACGCCTTCAAAGAGTTCGCCGCGGGAAAATCCGGGGTCGACGATTATCTCGATCACCTAAACGACGGGTCGGAAACCTCCAAAAATTATCGAGATGCCTTGGTCCGCTATCGCCAGAGCATGCTCGACCTGAACACCGCGCTCGGCGTGCGGATCTTGCCTTGATCCCTTATCAACGGGCGGACCAGACGCTTTGGAAATCGACGAACAAATTTTGAGGTCTACGAACTGCCCCCTTGAAGGGATCTCTCACAATTGTCAGACTTATTGTCGGGGCCCGGTTGATTGTGGTTGCGAGGCGTCGGATAATGGAGTTTGAGACTGCGGTTGAAGAGCTTGCGAGACGGGTGTGAACGATGAGTGCGAGAAATCGCGAACATACAGGCCTGCCGAACCCGGGACGGTGACGATTGGGTGGACTTCTGAATCAGGCGAAGAAGCTCTTTCGAGGAGTCGCGGCGTCGGCAACCGTGATGAGGTCGCAGACGTACTCGGTGGCCTGTCCCGAGGGGCACCGATTGACGGGCGTCCGCAACGAAGGGTACCAGGCGCTCCGGTGTCCGACGTGCGGTGAAGGCATCTTCGTCTTGCCGAAAAGCCCGCTTCCCGATCCCCCCGCACCTCCGAGTTCGCGAACCTCTCGCAAACCCTCCCCCGCCACGCTGGCCAGGGCCGAGGTATTCCCCGACTTCGACGACGAGCCAGTCGCGCTGACCGACCCTGTGATGTCGGCGACGCATGCCGCTGATATCGAGCTTGATGAGCCCGAGGACGAGGTCGTCTGGGACGATGTACCGACGCCCGCGCCCGCTTTCGAGCCCACTCAACGAAAGGGCCAAGTGGACGCGCCAGAGGATCTCGCGGAGGCGGAGATCGAGCATGCGGCGAAGGAACGTTCGCGCCCTCCCCGACTTAAAGCGAGACCCACGCCTCTAGCCATTGAGGCCGTAGCACAGACCGTCGAACCAGAGCTGCGGCCAACCCTTCGTGAACGATTTCGTGCGAAGCGGAATCCTCTGATTTTCGCGGCGGTCGGATTACTCGTGGTGGCAACGATCGGATTCCGAATCTGGCGAGCGCGAATCGCCGACTTGCCGAGAATCGCCGAGCGCGGCAAGAACGAAGGACTCACCGCGCTCGACGACGGCAAATTCGAGCTGGCGCACCAGATCCTCTCCGCGGCCAAACGCGCTGTTATCTCACTGGGAGACCAGTACGAAGGTTCCGCGGCGATCAAACAGGGAGCCGACGAGGCCGCCGCGATCGCCAACCTCGCGCCGGCTTCGCTTGAAAACATGGTAGACCAGGCGTCGCGAGGTGATCCGATCGACTGGAGTAAGACCTTTGCCGATCTTTATAGAGGTCGCCATATCATCATTCATTCCGACATCAAAAGAGTGCCTGACGGTCGCGGCAAAGGCCGCTACGAGCTGGAATATCTGGTCTTTCCCGAAGGAGGAGACGGCGGAGCGCCTCGGGCCATAGGTCGGGTGGAGACGACCGGGTTCCGGATGTTTGAGCAGTCGCATCCGAGAATTGGTGATCATATGATCTTTGCCGCGAAGCTCGCTTCCTTTGATTTCGACGCCACGCTTCAAGAATGGAACATCAGCCTGGTACCGGAGAGCGGCGTGAATATCACGCATGAAAAAGCGCTTCAAGCGCTGGGAGAGCCGACCGGCAATGAAGCGAGCGGGGAGAGTGCTCCATGAGGACTCGACGGCACTCGCGAGTCATTTTCTTCGTGATTCTCGTTGCATTTCAAACGGGCTCGTACGTGTTCGCGCAGGGCGGCCCGCCCATAGTTGAGCCTGAGACCCTCTTGAAACGATCGGAACTGATTGGAAAAGAGATCGAGGTGGACGACCGGGCCCGGTTTCAATTTCATCCCAATGTCGGCTACGACCAGGTCTATTTGAAACGCGCGCCCGAGGTTGTCTGCGAAATCCCTTCATCCCTAAGGCCGAGGCAGCCTTCGGCCCAGGTGATCAAGGTCCGAGGAATCTTGCGTCGCGAGAATGGCCGGATGTTCATCGAAGTCACCTCGCTCGATCTGCTTCCGTCCGACCTCGATCGGTTCAATCGGGGCGTGGCGCTTTCGACAAAGACTGATATCGATACGCGGATGGGTTGGGTGCGATGGGCTGAGAGTCGTGTTAAAGCGTTTCAGCCGAAAGATGCCCGGCGTGAAGCGGAAAGCGTGGATGTCGCCTTATCCGCGAGAGCCCGTGAAATCGAGACGGAGGTCATTCGGACCGAGTCGGACAGGCCCGCCCGAGACTTGGTCGCTCACTGGCTTGGACTCGCGGAGCGCGCTCGATCGCGAGGAATTCCCGAGCCCGAGCCCTCGGCGCAAGCCCATCGAGGCTTTCGAGAAGCCATCGGGGCGGCCCGCACCGCTGCCGAACTCAATGGCATTCGAACAAAGGTCGAGGCTTTTTTCCCCAATGGAAAAAATCCCCTGACATCAAGCCCCGACCTCTCGAAATGGAACGCGCCCTATCGCAATGCCCCTGCCGATGCCTATCGACAGGCCCCCACGAACGCAAGAGACGCCCTCGACCATCGGTTGTGGGCGGACGTGATTCAGGCCTGGATCGAGCAGCGCGCCAAAGACGAACCGAAGTCATTGATTTCCCTCTCGGAAGAGGCCGCGCGGCTGCTACCTGACCGGCCCGTGTTGGCGTCGTCCTTACTGGAAAAAGGGTTGGGGCAGGCTGCAAGCGGCGTCGGCGCGTTGCGACTGAGCGAGATCGATCTCCTTGCCAACCTCTATCGGGAGAAGCTCAAGCAGCCCGACAAGGCGAGGACGCTTTATCAAGGATGGCTCGACGATCAGCGGCTCAAGCGTCTCAGTCCTCGAGACGCGGACGGTCGGCTCGTCCTGGCCGAACAATATGAAAGCCTGCTCGGCGACAAAGAAACCGCCGTCGGCCTTCTGCGTGCGGCTTGGGAGATTGATCCGCTCTCGAAAGAAACTACTGACGCATTTCGACGACGCGGGTTTCGAAAGGTTAATGAGGAGTGGGTTGCCGGCACTGCGCAAAGTTCTGCCGTCGAGAAAAAAACTTCGGCGACCGAATCACCGCAAGACAAGCCTGCGGTGGCCGAGGAGCTGACGCCTGCGGATCGCGTTCCCGCAGCGCGTGAGAGGGGCCTGCTTCGAGGGGCGAGTCGTGAAGAAGTCCGGATCGAACTCGCAAGCCCGCCTAACCGCAGAAATTACGTGGCCAGCCAGGGCCAACTCATTGAACAGTGGATTTATTACCAAGATAAAGCGACTCTCTACATAAGTTTTCGCCTCAAAGCAGGCGACACCACTCCTCGCGTCGTCTCCTACTATTCACTTCCGCGCTCACCGTCCGACCCGCCATCCGCTCCATAAGGACAGGTAGGGAATACCTCCTCAGGGTTCGTCCTCGGATCCCACGCGGGGGGAATGAGCTAAAGCGGACGCGTTTCCGTCATACGTTTTTCAATTATTGACAAATATTAAGACCGAAATGCTTGTCTTTACATGACTTTCGTCGATCCGCCGAATTTTTTCTGTTCCCCCTTGACAGGGAAGTTATCATTTGCTGTGCGGAGCCATTCCCATAGAGTCGGATTCGAAGTGTTCTAGCCGTCGGGTCTGGCAAACATCACGTTCGAAAAAAGAACGTGTTTTTTGCAAACCTTTATAGGGGAACTACGTATTACTTTTGAAGGTGGAATGAAGTTGGGGACGACCCTTGCCCGTGGTGCATAATGTGCATGGTAGAAGACCGATTGAAAACACTCCGGGAGTGATTCCGAATTGTTTCGGTCTTTTTTGCTCCCGGAGATTAACCCCGGTCGCCGCAATCATCTTGAGCGTTTTTGGAATCATTCGCGACGTAGGGGTGTCTCAATTCGCGGGTACGCCGGTCCGACCTAGGCCGTAACCTGCTGCGACGCACACCAGGAGGTGTAAGATGGCCCGTAAAGATGGTTTGATGCGACTACACGCGCGACTTGTTACCCGACGTGACGCGCTTCGGAAAGCGTTGAGTGGCGACATTGATGGCTATCGCGAACTCGCCGCCCAGGACGCCGTCGGGGATAACGTCGATGCCGCCGTCGATACCGCTAATGAGGAGATTAACTCCCAGCTCGTCGAAATCGAGAGCCGTGAATTATCTCAGATCGAGCACGCTCTGAAGCGAATCGTCCAGGGGGCTTACGGTCGTTGCGAATTCTGCGGAGAGAAGATTGCAGAGGCTCGGCTTAATGCGCTGCCGTATACGAACACTTGCATCGACTGCCAGCGCGAGAACGAACGAAGTGGACAATCGTTTTTGAAGGGGGTCGAGGTCAATCGTTGGGACAAGGTCTCCTACAAGGGATCTGACGACTCCGATGGGGAGGCTGACATCAACCTCAGCGATTTTGAAATGGATCTGAGCGAGACCGGTCGTTAGCCGAACTCGGTCTCCAAACTTTTGATCCAAGACGGGCGGCCCAAAAAGGGCTGCCCGTTTTTTTTTGCGACTCACTTGTCAACGCCAGCGGCGAGAGCCATCTGAACCGCCTTTCGGACGCCCATCGGTCGGATCGAAAAGACATCCAGGGCCGAGCGATCCTGTACCACGGTCGGATTCTTCAGGCCTTCGATCAAGTGGCGTCCTACCACGAAGCTCGCAGGTGTGACAATCGCCAACCAAAGCCCCGAAAGATAGGGGGTTAGAATCGGCACTGAGATCAGGTATCTTCGCAGGCCCCTTAACTTGGCATAGACACGGATGAGGTCGCCATAGGTCACAACGTCGGTGCCTCCGATTTCGAAGACGCGACTCTCCTCGTCCGGCAAATCGATCGCCGCGAGGAGGTAATCCATAACATCTTCAACAGCGATGGGTTGTGTAGGGGTCGCGAGCCATTTCGGGCAGATCATCACGGGGAGACGGTCGGTTAGCGACTTCATAAGCTCGAAGGACAGACTCCCTGCGCCGACGACCACCGACGCCCGAAACTCGACCGTCGGAACGCCCGAATCGCACAAGATCGCACCCACCTCGTGACGACTTCGCAAATGCGGAGAGAGGTCGGGAAGCGAGTCATCTCCGAGTCCACCTAGATAGATGATCCTTCGGACCCCCGCGCTTTTCGCGGCCAGAGCGAAGTTAGTCGCGGCCTGCCGGTCTTCTTTCTCGAAATCCTTTGATCCGGACATCAAATGGACGAGATAGTAGGCAATCTCCACACCTTCCAAAGCCCCTTCGAGCGACCGAGGATCAAGGACGTTGCCCTCGACGATCTCGGTCGACCCATTGACGCTTGGCCTAAGTTTCTCCGCATTTCGAGCGAGGCAGCGAAGCCTGACGCCTCGATTCTCCAAGCGAGGAATGAGTCGGCCCCCGACGTAGCCGCTCCCACCCGTGAGAAGAATGATCGGCGAGGTATCGCTTCGGGACGTGGACATGAATGTCGGACCTCTGGTCGGAAAATGTTGGCCGTGTGTCTATCATGTCATTGGTGACCTGCAAAAGCCAAGACGATAAGTGACCGAGGGCAAAAGATGCTGTTCATTCAAAAACCCTCACTTGCGACGATTCAGCAGTTCCTTAGGGCTCAGGCCAAGCTTGACTTTAGCTATAGCGATGTCGGGGCCACGGCGACGGTGCCTCCGACGAACTACACCGTAGATCACACCCGGGTCACGCTCGGACAAGGCGAAGAGGTATTCGAACGGGCGAAGGTTGCCTTGAGGCGATGGGAGCAATTTCGACTCGGATGGGTGGAAGCCGCTCCGAGTGATACGCCGATCGAGGCTGGGGCGGTCGTCGCGGTGGTCGCGACGCAAGTGGGTCTATGGTGGTTAAATGCGTGCAGAATTGTTTATGTCGTGGATCATGCGGGGCTCGACAACCGCTTTGGATTCGCCTACGGCACGCTTCCGGACCACTGCGGGACGGGCGAAGAACGCTTTCTCGTCGAATGGAATCGCGCCTGCGGAGACGTCTTTTATGATATCCTCGCCTTCTCCCAGCCGAACCAGTTTCTCACTCGCATGGCGTACCCCTATATGAGGCGGGTGCAAAAGCGATTCGGCAAGGCCTCGGCCGCCGCCATGTTGAGGGCTGTAGGAGCGGCCGATGCTACCCTACCAATGTGAACGGGATCGAGGTGACAATTACCAAGAACGTATGGAGATCATTTGGTGACCCGACCGATCCCAAACTGATCCCCCGCATCGACGGGAGTCTTCCCTCGCGTTCCCTGGAAATCGATCTCCACCATTTTTTCACTCTGGATCGGCTCGCCTTTTTCATCCTTAAGAATCGCATCGACCTTCTTTAAATGAACGTCAATCACCTCGCCCGTTGAGGGGTAGGCATAATCGCCTCGGATGGTAAACGTGATCCAGCCGGGCTCGTCGCACACGGTCAAGTCTTGCTTATATTTCGGCGGCATCATCGTGGCGTCAAAGATGTGAAGCCTGTGATTGAAAGAATCCGTAACCCACAGCTCAGTCTCGTCGGGTGTCAAACCGATCCCGTGGCTAGGGCAACCATGACGCTTCACTGGCCCCTGCTTGAAGCCGTCGACCTCGACGCGGTGGATCATCCTGCCCGCAGTGATGTCTCCCACTTCGAAACCGAGCAACCCGTTCACGTTCACAAAAGCGTAGGTCTGCTTGCCGTTGACGGTGAATGGTCGAATGGCCGCGGAAAACGGCCCGATCGTTCGGGCGGCCTTGTGGGTCGTCGTGTCGGAAACGGTGAGGATCGGCGACCGAAGCCCGGCGAGATATACGAATTTGCCATCAATCCCATAGACCGTGTTGTGCGCGCCCGAGCGAGGTTCAACCTTGGCGATCACATGGCCATCCTTGGCGTCGACCACGTGCCAGTGGTCCTTCTCAAAGGAAGGGAGATAGATGGTTGAGCCGTCTGGAGACATCGACATCCGGTCGCACCCGCCCTCGTATTCCTTTTCCCAGAGAATGTCGTCAGTGAACAGGTCGATGCATGTGAGGGTTCGGATCGTGCTGACATAAAGCCGGGAGGTCTTCGCACTTGCACAAATTCCTTTCACATTTTCAGGCTTGCCCGTCTTGGGATCGATTCCAGAGAGCTTGATGCGTCGTAACAACTTATGACCGTTGTCGATATCGTAGACAAGAATCCCGTGACCGCCGTATTCGAGATAGTTGCGAATGCCGGGCTCGGCAACGTACAGTAGTCGAAACTCCGGAGGGTCCGCAGCCCGAAGCGTCGAGCCAGGAAGCATCATCAGCACGAAGACAAAGAGCGAACGGGTAATCATGAGTAGCTCGCTTGGGAAGAGATCTCTCGCCCATCCTGATCGATCGTCGTGAAGGATTGTGACACGACCGGCCAGAATCGCAAGACGCTTCCCATCGCGATGTTTGGCGAACCGGGCGCCGCTCGATTGTGTCCTCCGTTCCGAGTTCACAAATCCCGCTTGATTGAACGAGTACAACGATGTCCGACGCGATCTCCATCGCAATTGAGAGCTATCTGGAAGGACCCATCCGGCTCCGACACGCCATCGCGGGGATGTCCCGTGATCAATTGATCGCCAGGCCGATCGCCGGCAAATGGACCACGCTCGAAGTTGTCGCTCATCTCGTCGATTCCGAGATCGCCTGGTGCCATCGCATGCGCCGCGTGATCGCCGAGGACCGCCCTCTATTGATCGGTTACGACGAGACCAAATTCACGGCGACACTCGCCTATAACGATCGTGACCTTGACGCCGAGTTACGCCTCCTCGACGCCCTTCGCAACCAGATGGCGGTGATCTTGCGAGCCCTCCCCGAATCAGCATGGTCGCGGGAAGGGGTGCACAACGAGCGCGGGTTGATCCGCCTTGATGAGATGGTTCGTGTCGAAACCGAACACGTTCTGCACCACATTCAACAGATCGACGAAAAACGAAAAGTACTCCGATCGAGCGAAACCACCTGACCCGCCCACCGCCGCACGACGTTAAGCATCTCCTGAATTTCCGCCGCCGATCGGATAGAGTAAGAACGAGGGAGTGAACCCTGCCCGGGTGGCGTCGGTCGGAGATGGTTCATGAGATGGCGATTCGCGGCAACCTTAGGGCTGGGAATAATCGCCATGCTGGCTTGCGGGCGCGTCAACCTCGCGGATGTCGCGACACCCGCCGACCCCGCGTCGCTGGAGTTTTTCGAGAAGAACGTGCGGCCGATCCTCGCCGAGCGTTGCCAGACGTGTCACGGTGAGACGAAGCAAAAGGCGAATCTCCGGCTCGATTCGCGCGACTCCGTTCTCAAAGGGGGGGAGACAGGGCCTGCGGCTGTCCCCGGCAAGCCTGCCGAGAGTTTGCTCGTCGAGGCGATTCAATATGGCGAAGCGCTTAAGATGCCTCCGAAATCGCGACTTCCCGAGAAAGAAGTCGCCGCGCTGACGAAGTGGGTGGAGATGGGGCTTCCTTGGCCGAAGGAGTCGATCACTCATATCAGTGCCAACGTCTCCAAACCCGCATTTGACCTCCACGCCAGGCGTAAGGCGCACTGGGCGTGGCAACCGATCAAGACGACGACGCCACCCGAGGTTTCCGACCCCGCTTGGCCGAATGGTCCTGAAGATCGCTTCATCCTTGCAAAGCTCGATGCCAAGGGGTTGAAGCCGGCGTCCCAGGCAGGGCGCGTAACGTTAATACGCCGGCTCGCGTTCGACCTCATCGGGTTACCCACCACCCCCGCCGAGGTTGATGCTTTTGTCGAAGACAAACGTGCTGACGCCTATGAACGTTTGGTTGACCGGCTCCTGAGTTCACCTCAATTCGGAGAACGCTGGGCTCGGCACTGGCTTGATCTGGTGCGTTATGCCGAAACTCGCGGTCATGAGTTCGACCCTGCCATCCCCAACGCCTGGCAATATCGCGACTATCTCGTCCGTGCCCTCAACGCCGACGTTCCCTACGACGCCTTCCTGACCGAACATCTTGCCGGTGATTTGATGGTCCCCCCTCGACTCGACCCGAAGACGGGCGCGAACGAGTCGATCCTCGGCACGGGTTTCTGGTTTCTTGGTGAGGAAGTTCACTCCCCCGTGGATATCCGCCAGGACGAATCCGACCGACTCGATAACCGGATCGATGTCATGTCAAAAACGTTCATGGGGCTCACAGTCGCGTGTGCGCGCTGTCACGACCACAAATTCGATGCGATCTCTCAGCGCGACTATTACGCCCTCTCCGGCTTCTTGATCTCCAGCGCGTATCGGCAAGTCCGTTTCGCCACGATGGAGAAGGAACGCAAAGCCGCAGAGGAGTTACAAACTCTTCATGATGGCACACGAGGCAAGGTCCATCACCTCGCCGCCGAATTGATCCGGGCCGAGCTCGATCGTCTCCCCTCGAAATTACTCGCGGCTCGGTCCAGGTGGCTCGACGAGAAGCCCACAGAGAAATCAATCGAGGATCGATCGCTCAGCCACTGGGTGGATGCGTTGAAACGGGCCAAGGACGAGCCTGGCGAACCGTTGCACGCCTTCGCGACCGTTGCATGCTCCACGTCGTCGGAGGATTCGAAACCGTTCTCGGTCCGCCTAATCCGCGCGCTCTCCTCCGACCGATCCCAAGACGGATGGTCACCCTCGGGCGATACCCTCAAGATCGTGACGACGATGAATTTCGGCGATATCGACGATCTGTCGCGTTTCCAAAACGGTTTCTCCTTCGGTCTGCGAAGCGCCTCGCCCGGCGACCTGGAATTGAAGGGCGATCCCGCTCATCCGACACTCGGGCTTTTCCGCAAAAAAGCCGCCCGTCACGATTCGGCATTCAATGGACTGACTTTCGCCGATGGGACCGAGCGAGATCACGGTAAGATCGGAACCTGGGAGCGTCCGGGTCGCACCTTACGCACCGACGAGTTCGTTATCGGCACCGGTCTGTTTTATTATCTCGCGAAGGGAGCGGGGCACGCTTACGCATCGGTGAACTCGCACTTGATCGTCTCTGGGCCTTTACACGCTCACGTGACGACCGACTGGACCGACGGCGGCAAAGGCTGGCGCTGGGTGCGCCACGACCTGACCGGATATGTCGGGCATCGCGCCCATCTCGAATTTTCTCCGGCCGGGTCCGGCGAATTCGCCATCGCCAGCGTGATCCAGGCCGATCGACCACCAAGACCCGGTGAATCGCCGAATACCCTCCTGGTAAAGATTCTGACCGATCCGAGCGTTGATTCACCCCAGACACTGGCCCAGGCCTATAAGTGGCTTTTTGACACTCTCGGCCGACGGCTCGATGGCGAACATCGACTTACCTCGGAGGGAGAGGACGACGTAGCGCGACTGGGCGATTTCGTGCTTCGAAACGCCGATTTGTTCGCGCCGGTGGATTCCTCATCGTCCAGGAATCTTGAGGCCGAAGTCTTAAAGTACGCGACCGCGAGGCGAGCCATCGCCGCGACCATTGCC
>JAYVYS010000068.1:0-2124 GCA_043784005.1 Isosphaeraceae bacterium | reverse complement strand
TTCACGTAATTTCCCACCACCTGGAGATGGACGTGGCCGGGAATGATATCGACGTGACTGTTGCAAATCGCGATGAAGGGCTTATCCCAGTCTCCTTCCCCGACCCCCGTCGCGCGTAGCAGGCTTCGATGCCCCGCGCGGGCGTCTCCGCGTTTGATGGTGTCGGAACGCATGTGTGGAGTATTCGGTTCGGTCGACATCGGTTTGATCCTGAGGGCCTGTATCGTTGAAGAGTTACGGAAAACGCGCGGCGGTTGTGAATTTGCTAAGAAGCGAGCTATTGAACCTGGAATAGTGGCTCGATGATCGGTAAGAAACTCCCCAATCAAGCGTTTTTGACCTGATTAATGGACGCGCCACACGTAATGACCTGCGAAGAGTCCCGCCGCGAAGGCCAGCGCGAGTGCCAGGATCACGAATAACGACCAGGAGGCGACCACCGAACGCGGAAGCACGAGGTCCCGAGAGCGTACATAAGGTGCGATCCGTTGCGAACGGGACATTGTCGGCGAGTCATCAAGCTCGATCGCGGGAATGCCGCGGGCAAGATCTGGAGGTCGTGGCGGGATCAAGGCCCGAGCAGGAGCCGTCGGCGGAGGCGAGGCCTGTACAGGAGGAGGAGCAATCGCGCGCTCGACCGGGATCGGTATCTCCACTACCTCCGACGGGGTTTCAACCGTGGCCGTCACGACTTCAGGGCTCGCGACTGGATCGAATGCGATTTCAGGCGATGTCAGTGGAAATAGGAACGGTGGGCATTCCGATCCTGGTTCGGCACGGATGTCCTCCGGACGGAAATCAAGCTGTTCGAGCGAAATACCGCCCTCCATGGAACCGGTCGAGGAGGCTGCGCCGAGAAGTTCCGCCACATCGTCGGCTTCAGGAACAACGTTTTCGACCTGGCATTTGGGACAAGCAACCACCGCCCCGGCTTTTGATCGGGAAACGCCGATCATCTGGTTACATCGATAGCATCGGAATTTGATCGGCAGAGACGCCATGGTCATGCTACCTGGATGGACCGCGCCGAGCCCGGAGGCTTGGCAGGTGGGAACGCCATTTTAGCCGGGATTATTAATTGTAGAGTCCCGAGGCTCGGAAAAGCACCTCGGCCGATGGCTTGACCCTGCGGGAAGCTCTGTCACAATGTTCCCACAGGGAAGCCGCATCTTGAAGGGTTGTCTCGCCGGATTGTCCTCGGGTCGATTTTTCGAGGCTCAAAAGGGCGATTCTCACCTCCCTATTGGTCACACTCTCAAGTAGGGATACAACGGGCATGCCGAAAAATCGTCGAAGCCTCGTCATTCTTTCCGCCGCGGCCGCCCTGTTGATCATGCTGGCTTTTCCGCCTGCCTCGCTCGTGGGTCGAGGCGACACGGTCATTCTCAAGAATGGCGTCGTGTATCGAGGCACCATCGACAAGGACAACACGATCGTCTGGGTTTACGACGGTCTCAAGCGAGTGATCATTCGGGATTCGAAGATCGCCAAGATCGATACCGACACCGCTCCCGTCAATCCCGAGACTTTTGACATCGAACAGCCCTTGACGGTTCACGCCGGGTCGATGCCTAAAGAAGTGATCAGCGTGACGGCGTCTCCCTGGAACGACCGTGGTCGAAGGCCATTCTCCTATGAAGGGTCGCGTCAGGGACGGGTCATACGGATGGAGCAGGCAATCAATAAGTTGGGGCCGCAACTGGTCAAAATTCGCGGCGTCGATGGATTCTGGCAGGGCCAACTCGCGACTTCCCAGGTGCCTCGTGCGATTGTGCTCGGGATTCTCGCGAAGGTCGAGCAGAAGAATCAGAAAGAGCGGATTCGTGTCGCGAGGTTTCTGATTCAGGCGAACTGGTTTACAGACGCCCGCGCGGAACTCACGAAGATCCTTAAGGATTTCCCCGAGGATCTCGAACTTCGCGAGCGTGTTTCCGCCACGAGAGACTCAGTGGTTCAACTGGAAGCGGCCGAGACCCGGGCCTCGATCGACCGCCTCCGTAAAGCACAACAGTATAAGGAAGCCGCGGGGCTGTTGAAGACGTTCCCCGAAAAGGATGTGGCGGCTGAGATGATCGCGCAAGTCGAGGAGCTTCGGCGCGCGGACGTCGCGCGGGCGGGCGCTGA